>JANMEI010000417.1:0-2507 GCA_031376865.1 Acidimicrobiia bacterium
CTCATTGCCATCGTGTTGAGCGTCGCTCCGGCGGCAGCCATCGTTGGCTTCGTGCCGCTGGCACTGTTGTACCTTGCCTTCAGTCAACTGGTCAGTGAACACACCCGTCGCGTCAATGTGGAGTTCTTGTACGAGACCGCGCAAAACATCCACAACACGCCAGACTTCGAAGAAGCAATCACGAGCTTGCTGGATCGGTCGTTGACCAGTTTTCATGCAGATTTTGGGTCAGTGTTGCTCAAACGCCCAGACAGCAGTCAGTGGATGAGCTTCTGTGTGGGCCAAACCTCTGGCGGGGTGAGTTCGATCGCCACAGCACCACGTTGGACGCCACCGCGAGGAAGCGCAAGGGTGCTTGATCGCAGAAAGACCACAACCTCCGAACGACGACTCTTAGATCAGTTTGTTGCTGATCACGCACTCGTGTCGACCCTGATGGTGAAGGGTGAGGAAGTTGGGATGGTGATTGTTGCCGACCACGGAACCAACGAAGCTCCCTTCAGCGAGGACGACCGAAGGTTGTTCGAGTTACTTGCCAGCCAAGTTGCCATTGGGGTTGAAAACACCCAACTTGAGCGCTCGCTCGGAGTCCTCACTCGACTCGAAGAGGAACTGCGCCACCAAGCCAATCACGATGCCTTGACTGGTCTGGCAAATCGGCCAATGCTTCATTCCGTCCTGACCCAAACAGCGAACATTGATCAAGCGATTTTGCTGATTGACCTCGACGACTTCAAGGTAATCAACGACAGTCTTGGACATGCTGCAGGTGACGATGTTCTGATCGAAGTGGCCAGACGTCTGCGTGCGGCAGTCCGTTCCGATGATCTCGTCGCACGCCTTGGTGGCGATGAGTTTGCCATTGCGCTGAGCACCAGCGTTACCCGAGAACGAGCGGTTGAAGCCGCGGAGCGGGCCTGTGCGCTGCTCGCCGCTCCCATGACCATTTGCGGTCGGCAGGTTCGTATTCATGCGAGTATCGGCGTTGCGGTTTCCACAACGGGAATGCCGTTGGAGGAATTGCTCCGAAGCGCCGACGTGGCGATGTACCAGGCAAAGAACTCGGGCAAAGGCCGACACAAACTATTCGAATCAGGGATGAACGATTCGGCCCGAGAGCGCCTTCAGATCATCACCGGACTGCAACATGCGGTTGAGCGAAACGAGTTGGTGGTGGAGTATCAACCAATCATCAACCTCCGACAGCAAACCAACATCGCGGTTGAGGCGCTGGTTCGTTGGAATCACCCCGAGCTTGGTCGGCTTGGTCCTGATCGTTTCATTCCATTCGCCGAGGAAAGCGGCGCAATTACGCCGATTGGCAACTGGATCTTGGGCCAGGCGTGCGTCGATATTGCCGGTTTGAAGAATGCTGAGGGTGCGCCGCTCGAACTTCACGTCAACGTTTCCCCGCAACAGATTTCGTCGTCGGAATTTGTTGAAACAGTGACGTCAACGTTGACCAATACACACTTGGACCCTCGACGTCTGGTGTTGGAAATCACCGAGAAGACTGCACTCGTTGACTCATCCGCGGTGCTCAACAACGTCAGCGCGCTTCGGACGCTTGGTATTCAACTTGCGTTGGATGATTTCGGAACTGGTTACTCATCCCTCGCCGCTGCTCACAGCTTTCCTCTTGATCTCATCAAGATTGATCAACTGTTTGTTCGTGCACTTACCAGTGAGTCGGAAGCGTCACTTGTTCGCGCCATTCTGGCTATGGCCGACTCGCTTGAGCTCGCCGCTGTGGCCGAAGGTGTCGAAACAAACGATCAACTAGAAAAGCTCATTCAACTGGGTTGTCCCTTCGGCCAGGGTTACTTGTTTGCCCCTGCCATGTCGCTTGAACATCTGCGGGCGTGGCAACTGAGTGATGCACACGACTTGATCGTTGCGCGTGGCAAGCTGGACTCCGATGACCCCTCGCATCGATCGAACTCGGCTCAACGTTCTCCTCTCGCAGGAACGCGAATCGTTTAGCCGGCGTAATCCACGCAGTCAGGCACTCGCTCAACGTGGCCGCATGTCGCTCCTTGGCGGCGTCCCCATGCCGTGGATGACACGATGGCCCGGAGCGTTTCCGTTGTTCTTCGAGTCCGCTACCGGGGCGTCGATCACCGATATCGATGGTAATCACTACGTCGATCTGTGCTTGGGTGACACCGGCGCAATGATCGGGCATTCGTTTCCTGCGGTGACGGCAGCGATTTCGCAACAAGCCACTCGGGGTCTTACAACGATGTTGCCTACTGAAGACGCTGTGTGGGTCGGAGAAGAGCTGACTCGCCGTTTCGGATTGCCCGCTTGGCAGTTGGCCATGACTGCCACTGACGCAAATCGTTTTGTGCTTCGATTTGCCCGTCATCTCACGGGCCGAACAAAAGTGCTCGTGTTCGACTATTGCTACCACGGCACGGTTGACGAGACTTTTGCCGTTCTTTCTGATGACGGTGTAACGGTACCTCGACCCGGATCTATTGGTCCTGCTGTTGCGCCAGCCGCCA
>JANMEI010000431.1:0-11127 GCA_031376865.1 Acidimicrobiia bacterium
CACCGTGACGGGTATGTTATCGCAGGACGGCGGGTCAACACCGGCCTGGACCAAACAAGTCACCGCCCCTTGACCAGTTGGATCATGGATACATCATTTGATGCACAAATGATGTATCCGTTGATGCAAGCCACCGGTAGCATCTCTACATGGCCCGCACCACCATTGACATTGACGACGCAACACTGCAGGCAGCCGCGGTTCAGCTCGGTACTACCAGCAAGGTCGACACCGTCAATGCAGCTTTGGCGTTTGTAGCCAATCGACACCAACTTGCCAAAGTGTTTGATGATCCGCTGACTTGGGGCAGCCCAGAACTGGCAGATGATTCCCTTCGCAAAGCGGCTCGTCGTTGATTCCCGCTGGACTGTTTTTGGTTGACACCAGCGCCATCGCTCGGGTGAGCACTCCAGAAGTACTCAAGGAATTGACCCGGCTTGGGCGTTTGGGATTGCTAGCTACCTGCGTGACTATTGATCTTGAAGTGCTCTACTCAGCTAGATCTCCATCGGAGTACCGATCGATTGCTCTGCGACGGGCGGAGGGCTTTACCGATCTTCCTTTGCTTGCCGAAGTTGGGGATCGTGCTCGTGCCGTACAGGGTGAACTTGCTCGATCTAGTCAGCACCGCTCATGCGGCGTGGTTGATCTCCTCACTGCTGCAGTGGCCGAGCACTACGGTGCCACCGTGATGCATTACGACAGCGACTTTGATCACATCGCCGAAGTGACCCGCCAAGTGACTCGGTGGGTTGTTCCGAGGGGCTCGGCTAACTAGCGATTCGTTGTTTCTGCAAAAACCTGGGTACTGCCAGGGTGCCGGTAGCCTCTGACCCGTGCTTTCTCCAAACCGTCCGGCGCTTGCGGCGTCTCCATTTCTGACTGCAGCGCGAGGAGGTACTCCTTCTCGAACGCCGGTGTGGTTTATGCGTCAAGCGGGGCGTAGTTTGCCGGAGTACCGCGCTATCCGAGAGCGAGTTGGTTTTCACGAGATGATCACCAATCCGGAGTTGGCTGCAGAAGTCACCTTGCAGCCGGTTCGCCGTCACGGTGTTGACGCTGCGGTGTTTTTTTCAGACATCATCACCCCGATTCAAGCGGTGGTCAGCGGGGTCACGGTTGAAACGGGCAAAGGGCCGGTCATCGAGAAGCCGTTCCGAACCGAAGCAGATCTTGAACGGCTTCGCCCGCTGATCCCCCATCAAGACGTACCCTATGTTGCCGAGGCAATTCGACGTTGCTGCGACGAGTTGGATCCGCAAGGCATACCGGTCATTGGTTTTGCTGGCGCACCGTTCACGCTTGCGACCTATCTGATCGAGGGAGGCAAGTCCAAAGAATTCGCACACACCAAGGCACTCATGTACGGCGAGCCGCAGATATTCAGCGCGCTTATGGATCGTCTTGCTGACTATGCTATTGCGTCGTTGTCAGCACAGGTCACTGCCGGTGCGTCAGCCGTCCAGTTGTTCGATAGTTGGGCGGGCATCTTGAACGAGGCTGACTATCGCAATTACGTTCTGCCCCACTCGCAAAAGATCTTCACCGCGCTTCGTGCGTTGTATGTGCCCCGCATTCACTTTGGTGTGGGGACCGGCGAATTGCTGTCCGCGATGTCTGATGCCGGGCCCGACGTTGTTGGTGTGGATTGGCGCGTGTCGTTGACCTCGGCGCGCGAACGTGTGCCGGTTGGCATCGGCCTACAGGGCAACCTGGACCCGGTCGTGCTGCTGGCCCCCTGGCCGGTTGTCGAGGCGAAGGTTCGCACCCTGTTGCACGAAGGACGTTCCTTGGGACCTGATTGGATTTTCAATCTGGGACATGGGGTTCTGCCTGAGATTGATCCAACAGTGATCACCCGCGTTGTTGAGCTTGTTCACCAGAACTAGCTGTTCACACTCTACGTACACGTATGGAAACTGTTGATGTCGTTGTAATCGGTGGAGGTATCGCCGGTTTAGCCGCTGCGTATCGACTGACGAAACTTGACCCATCACTCACCATCAAACTGTTCGAATCAGAAAACCAGACAGGCGGGAAACTCGGCTCGGCCACAGTTGCTGGCATCACCATCGATACCGGTGCCGATGCGTTTTTGGCCAGGGTTCCCGGTGCGGTCGAGTTGGCACACGAATTGGGGCTGGGCGCTGACCTGATTGCGCCCGCTACCGGCCAAGCGGCGGTACTCACACATGGTGTGTTGCGAAACCTTCCGTCGGGTTTGGTGCTCGGTGTTCCAACCGACCTTGATTCGTTGGCAGCAAGTGGCATCTTGTCGGCCAATGGTCTTGCTGCGGCCGCAACCGATACCACCACCGCACGTCCGCTTGATGCCAGCGACCGCAGCGTCACCGAGGCCATTGGATCGCATCTGGGGAGAGAAGTAGTCGAGCGGCTTGTCGATCCGTTGTTGGGCGGAATTTCTGCGGCCAACTGCGATCAGTTGTCGGTCGATGCTGCAGCACCGCAACTAGCCACAGCGGCTCAGGAACCTCACCTGATGGCGGCCTTGCGAGATCAGCAAGCAGTAAATGCTCGTGGTCAAATTGGGGTTACTGAGGAACGCCCGGTTTTCCTGGCTCCGCGTGGAGGAGTGCACCAATTGGTACGTGCACTGACCATTGCATTGGATGACATCGTTGAAACCGGGGCGAAGGTGACCGCCATCGAGCAATCCGGACCGTCATGGTTAGTTCGCATCGAGCAACGAACCATCAAAACGCAGCACATCATCATGGCAACACCAGCATCGGTCACTCAACAACTACTGCAACAGTTTGGTGAACCTGCAGATCTGCTTCGTTCCATTCGTTCTGCATCGGTTGCGCTCTTGGTAATGGCCTATAGAGCCACCGACGTGACGTTGCCACCAGGCAGCGGCATGCTGGTGCCGCGCCCCGAAGGTCGTTTGGTCACCGCAGCGTCGTGGTGGGATCACAAATGGCCCCACCTTCGCGATGGTGATCACGTGTTGGTTCGGGCCAGCGTGGGGCGCATTGACGATGAACGATTTGCGTCGATGGATGATCCCTCGTTGATCGCAGCGGTTCATGCTGACCTGGCATCGATGGCGGGTGCAGGGTTCGCCGCTGCTCCAATCGACACGCACGTGGCCCGGTGGATGAAATCTTTCCCGCAATACGATGTTGGACACCTCGACCGGGTTGCCAACATCGAGCAAGCACTACCTTCCGGGATTCATCTAGTCGGAGCCTCGTTGCGCGGTGTTGGGGTACCTGCCTGCATCCGCAGCGCCGATACCGCAGCACGCGAGACGCACGCATCGCTCAGTGCGGCAAGCTAGAAAGAGTTCCATGATTGCAATTATTCTCAGTGCACTTATCGCTCTTGTCGCTACTGGTTCGGGTATTGGCAAGCTCACCAAGAACCAAAAAGTTGTCACCCAACTGTCCGGGCTTGGAGTGTCTCCACAACTGATGCAGATCGCCGGCATCCTCGAAGTCTTGGGAGCTGCCGGGATCGTGCTTGGCTGGATCGTGAAACCGCTTGGCGTGCTGGCCGCCGTCTGTCTTGGCGCATATTTCGCTTGTGCTGCTGGCGCGCACGTCAAAGCAAAGGACATGTTGGGCATCGGCCCAGGCGTGGTTCTCTGCGTGCTCAGTTTGGTTGCCGCAGCCCTCCTCGCGACTCGCTAGGAAACTGCGGTAATGAGCGATTCGGAACTGCTGCCGTTGGCGCTCAGTCCCATGTTGGCCACGGCAGGACAACTACCGATCGGGCCAGCTTGGGTGTACGAAACGAAGTGGGATGGGATCCGCGGCATGATCGCTATCGATGCCACCGGTACCGTTCGCATTCGTAGTCGTGCTGGTAACGACAACACCGACCAGTTCCCTGAGTTAGCCAAGCTCTCCGAACCAGCCGATGGGCATAGTTTGCTGATTGACGGCGAAATCGTCGCCTTCGGTGATGACGGCATGCCTAGCTTCAATCGATTGCAAGGGCGCTTAGGAGTGACGGGCCCCGCAGCAGGAATCCGTTCGCAATCGAACCCCGTGTTGTTTGTGATGTTTGATCTGCTGCACCTGGATGGCTTCTCAACGAGACGGCTGCCGTTGGAAAGTCGGCGAGCGTTGCTTGATCAACTGGAGTTCGGTCGGGGTTCGTGCTGGCATGTGTCGCCACAGCACGAAGACGGCAACGAACTGGCGGCGATTACCCGGACCGCCGGTTTAGAAGGTGTCGTGGCGAAACGTTTGGACTCGCCGTACTCACCTGGGGTTCGATCTCCGTCGTGGATCAAACAACGCAACTTGCATGAAGATGAGTTCGTCATCGGTGGATGGGTGCCCGGCGAGGGTCGCCGACAGTCGTCGATAGGCGCTCTACTACTCGGTGTGCGGGTGGACGATCAGTCTGATCAGTTGCAGTGGGTGGGCAAGGCCGGCACCGGGTTCACCGATGCCGAGTTGGTCCGGCTGAAGGGTTTGCTCGCGCCGTTGGTGCGCGCCACCAGCCCGTTCGATGGTGATGTGGGCGAGAAGACTGCCGTCTTCACCGAGCCGCGCTTGGTTGCCAAGGTCGCTTACGGCGAATACAGCCCCGATGGTCTGTTGCGCTTCCCTAGCTACAAGGGCCTGGTTTGACGGAGCGCGCGGCGCCCAAGAAACTGATGAAACTTCGGCGCCGTGTATTCGTAGATACCTTTTTGAGTTCGATAGACCACGCCTTGATCAGCGAGGCGACCCATAAGCACATTTACGTTTCCTTGCGTTTTGCCGGTTGAGCCTTGAATACTGGAAGTGCGCAACGGCGGATACGGAAGGTTTGCAGTCGCCATCAGCAAGTCTTGTTCGGCCGGCGTCAACGCCTCAACTCGGGCTTCGTAAAAGTCTGTGTCAAGCCGCTGATAAATATCGGGTTGAACTGTTTCTAACAACTCGGGAGTGAGCTGCGTTGTTCCGCTGTCGAAGGCGGCCTGCCACAATTCGGCTCCCCACAATTGAATAAAATAGGGGTAGCCTTCAACCTCGGCGATGACTTGATCGGTCAAGACCGAATTGGCTGTAATCCCGGTGCCGTTCAGCGGTTGCAGAAATGCTTCGCGTGCTGCGTCAGCACTGAGGCCTTGGATCTCTTGGCCCCGAAACATGCGCTCAGAGTACGTGCGGGCTTTCAGGAGATTCGATCGCAACGTGGGCAGTCCGCACAACACGAGCCCAATGGGAAGTTGCGTTTCCTGTAACGCATTAATGCTGGCGATTAACAGGCTCAGGGGATGTTCACCGTCTCGACTTGTCTCGTCGCGGAGAATCTGCGCCTCATCCAACATCAAGATGAAGCCGTTCAGCCCTCGTTTATCTGCCGCTTGCGCAGCATCGTAAAGCGCTTCAGGAATGGTCGATTCGGTAAGTGTGCTGGTGGACCCGAAACTGAGCGTGTAATCGTTCCACGTCAAATTGACAAGCCCCTTGGCTGACTCGACCGCAGCCCCAACGGAGTCCTTGATACGGGACAATCTCGAGATCTGCTTTTTTGCGTGCTCACAAGATGCGGTGATGAGTTGCTGTAGAGACGCGTCCGTGTTGTGACGGGGCTCAAGCTGGATTCGGACAACCGCCCACTTCTGGTCGGTGGCGACTTCTTCAAAACGCTTCAACAACACCGACTTACCCACGCCGCGAAGCCCCGTCATTTGGACATTCGCCGGGAGTTCAGGTGCTGCTCGAAGTACCGCTCGGAACGAAGACAGGGTCGATTCCCGACCGGCGAGGTGTACCGGTGGCACGGCTGCTCCCGGGCGGTATGGGTTTTTTGGTTCCGGCATATGGCTCCTTACACTAACACTGTAAGGATTGATGATCCTAACAACATTCTTGTTAGGATCGACGATCCTTACAGACATGTTGTTAGAAGCGATTCGCCTGGCAGCAGGTTACGATCTAGCCATGGCACGACCTATTTGGACCGGCACTATCTCGTTTGCGTTGCTCAGCGTCCCGGTGAAGCTGTTCACTGCAACTCGCTCGAAAGACATCTCGTTTAATCAGTTAGAGAAGTCCACCGGTAAGCGCATCAAGCAGAAGCGCGTGTCCTCAGAGACCGGCGAAGAGGTTGGGTCGGAAAACATCGTCAAGGGTTACGAGCTGTCAAAAGACCGCTACGTGATCATCGAGCCTGAAGAGTTAGATGCGCTTGCGCCTACCGATGCCGCCAACGAGAAGACCGTGCAAATTCTCGATTTCATCGACGGCGACCAGATCGACCCGATCTATTACGAGAAGGGCTACTACATCGCCCCCGACAAAGGTGGTGCTCGGCCGTACTCGCTACTGGTCCAGGGAATGAAGGCCACCAACAAAGTGGCGATCGCCAAGATGGTGATGCGGCAGAAGGAATACATAGTCGCCATTCGTCCCAAAGGCGATTACCTGTGTATGGAAACCATGATGTTCCATGACGAGTTGGTCGACACCGCCGAGATTGATGAGTTGGCCAACGTCACCACCGAGCTGAACGAAAAAGAACTCGATATGGCCAAGATGCTGATCGAGACCAGCGCCAGCGATTTCGAGCCGACCAAGTATCGAGATGAATACCGCGACAAAGTGTTGGCCCTCATCGAAGCAAAGGCTGCAGGCGAGGTCTACGAATTGCCGAAGGAAAACAAGCCGGCGCAGGTGGTCGACCTGATGGCGGCCTTAGAAGCAAGCCTTGCCGCGGCCAAAGCCAAGAAGGCCAGCTAGTTTCACACGGTGGCCACTGCGGGACCTGGAACCAGCGTCAACATCGAGGGACGTGCGCTGAGCCTGTCGAACCTCGACAAAAACCTGTACCCGGAAACAGCTGGAGGTTTCACCAAAGGCCAGGTGATTGATTACTACGTGCGCATAGCTCCGTTGATGTTGCCTCATCTAGCTGGGCGCGCATGCACGATGGTCCGATTTCCCGATGGCGTGAACAACAAGAGTTTCTTCGCGAAGAACCTTCCCTCACATGCACCAGAGTGGTTCGACCGGGTGGTTCGCAATGATGTCAGCTACGGTGTGATCAACGAATTAGCCGGGTTGGTGTGGGCGGGCAACATGGCCGCCATCGAGTTACATATCCCGATGCATCGCGAAGCTGACGGCCCTGGCGGCGATCCGGTCCACAGCGCGTATCCTGACAGGGTCGTGTTTGATTTAGACCCTGGTCCTGGTACCGATATTGTGCAGTGCGCTCAGGTTGCCCAATTAATACGTGAACTGATTACTCCGCTTGGATTCACCATGACCGCCAAGACCAGTGGATCTAAAGGACTTCAGTTGTACGCCATCGCACCAACCCCCATGGAATACGGCGATGTTGGCGGCACCAACTCGTTTGCCAAGCGAGTGGCCGAAGGGTTAGAAGCGGCACACGCATCGTTGGTTGTTTCCCGAATGACGAAAGAGTTGCGACCGGGCAAGGTGCTGATCGACTGGAGCCAGAACGTGCCGGGCAAAACAACGGTTGCGGTGTATTCGTTGCGAGCGAAGACCGACCCAACGGTCAGCACGCCCGTGACGTGGGCCGAGATCGACGCCGCTGCCGATGGCGCACCGCTGCGCTTCACCGCTGCCGACGTTCTGGAACGGGTTGCTAGTTATGGCGACCTGTTTGGCCCTCCGTGGGCTGCCGCTGAATGAGGGTTCCTGCTGTATGAAATTGCAAGAGACCAGCCTCGTGCGGGCCGCACTTCCAGCGCTGGTGGGCGGCATCCTCACCACCCTGACCATTCCCCCATTTGGGTGGTGGCCACTGGCAATACCGGGCATCGCGTTGCTGCATGTAGCGCTGTCGCAAACCTCTCGCCATCGTGGACGGTTCAGCGTTGGCCTCCTGTGGGCTGCTGCGCTGTATGTGCCGTCTCTGTGGTGGATGACGGCGTTCTCGTTGCCCGGTGGGATTTTCGTGGGTTTGCTCGAAGCGACCATCACGGCGTTGTGTGTGATGGCCATTGTCGGCCGAGCTCAGTCTGCGGGCCGAGTTGGATTTGCAGCGGTAAGCGCACTGATGATTGCCGATTCGCTGAGATCACTGTGGCCCTTCGGTGGATTGCCACTGGGCGGAATCGACCTCGGTCAAGCCAGCGGAATCTATTCGCCGATTGTTGCCCTTGGAGGGCGGTTGCTGCTTATCGGCGTGGTTGCCCTGATCGGTGTGAGCTTGAGCTTCGCACTGATGACGCGTTCGCTGTACTCGGTCGGTCTCATCGGGACTGCTGTGTTGTTGCCCTTTGTTGGCATCATCGGACTCAGCCGCTCGTACCAGGAGGACCCGTATGAACTCAATCCGCGTGGCACCCCGCACGTGATGGTGATCCAAGGCGGCGGTCCGCGGGGGCTGCTTGCATCCCCTGACAACGCACGCAATACCTACCTTGCTCATCTGGAAGCCACCAAAACTCGACCGACCACCGGCGACGCACCCGACCTCATTCTGTGGCCAGAGAACACCGTTGATGCACTGACGTTTGCCACCTCGCCAGAGTTTGAAGAACTTCGCACGTTGACCGGCACGTATCTCAGTGTTGGCATCACCGAAGATGGTGGGCAGAAAGAGTTTTTAAACGCCCAGGTCATGATCGACCCTGAGGGCAATCTGGTGGACCGTTACGACAAGGTGCGGCGTGTTCCGTTCGGCGAGTTCTTTCCGTTTCGCAAGCAGATCGAGGGCTGGGGGTTGGCCGACCTCCCTAACCGCGATGCAAAGCCTGGAACCTCGTCGGGGACTCTCAAGACAAAGCAGATCACCTATGGGGTCCTCATTTCCTACGAGGGGTTCTTCGACGATCGGTCACGAGGTGCTGTTCGTGATGGTGCCGAGATCATCCTCATCCCAACCAACGCATCGTCCTACAAAACGACGCAACTCCCCTCTCAACAAGTCGCTGCAGCGCAGCTTCGGGCATTGGAAACTCATCGCGACGTCGTGCAAGCAGGGCCAACCGGTTACAGCACTCATGTGACTGCCAACGGTCTGATTCGCTACCGAGGAGGCCTTGGCAACCGTGAGGTGTTTGATTCACCCGTCACCCCACGAACCGTCATCACGCCGTATGTGAACTACAACGATGCACCGGCGCTGGTTGTTGCAGCTCTCTTCTTCCTGCTTGCCCGGGTCCGAAGACGTACACAGACTTCATCAGTGAACATATCAACCGACTAATTCGTTACTTCGGGAATCAGAACTCTGGAGAGGAAATCAGCATGGCGATCGATTTCGGCTTCAGTGGTCGGGTCGGTGCCCGTGAGATGGCGGTAGTGGCCGGGCACGGCGAAAACGAACGATGCGCTGCCCACCACGATGAAGAATGCGCTGCCGATATTCTCTGGTCGAACATCGACCGCGCTACAAAACTCGGCGAACACGTCATACAGCGGACGGATGTGCGTGTTCACCGCCCACACGTTGCGAGCGTCGTCGGGATCTCCGGCAGTTACGATCATCCGGAACAAGTTGGCGTGCCCCGCGGCGATGCGAACGTAGTCCCGGATCAATTGCCGGGCAATGTCTTCAGCGGTCTCTCCGTTGGCCAGCTTCAGACGTTCGATACCCAGCGTTCGAAACGACAGGAACAGCTGGTCGATCGCGGCCTGCCACAGCAAGTCTTTGGTCGGAAAGTGGTACGACACCAATCCCTGGGTGGTGTTTGCTCGGACAGCTATTTCGCGTGTCGTGCCGGCTTGGTAGCCATAGGTGGAGAACACCTCAACGGCAGCATCGACAATCGTTTGTCGGGATCGATTTCGCTGCTCAACCCGTAAGGACATCAGAGTCGAAGAGTAGCCGCACCCCGAATTGGCCTCGTTTTCCGGGCATCGCGCTACACTTGTCAAGTGACAAGCGAATAACTAGGGTCGACCCCCAACCGCCCCGCAGCTACACCCTCCCCTCGAAAGGCCCCCCATGTCCCTCAACTCAACACGCGTCTCAGCGCTCATCGCAGCAGCGTCCTTCTTGTTCACGGCATGCGGCTCGAGCAGCGATAAGGCGGCCAGCTCCACCACTTCTGGCGTCAACGAAACATCGGTCAACCAACCGACAAGTGCAGCCCCGATCCCCGGACTGGTCGAATCGACGATCCCTCCTGAAACCACTGCGTCACCAGTTGCGACGACAGTCGCCACAGCTGCGGCGCCACTCGAAACCACGACGCCGGTCGCAGGAGCCGCGGCAAGCAATGAACCGGGTAGCGAACCTTTGGACGCCGCTGTTGCGCAGTTGGTGACACAGCTAACCGGTCAACCCGCCGAAGCCGCTGATATTGCGTGCGTCTCGAGCAAGATCACGATGGAAGATCTCGAGTTGACCTCGACCGGTAGCGACACTAACTCCGACGCGTTTCGTAAAGTGTTCGGCGCCATTTTTGGTTGTAACCCAACTGGTCTGGCAACGACCTTTGCCACGCAAACGTTCACGAAAACCGAAGGAGTGACCGAGGCACAACGAACATGCATCGGTACCAAATTGGTCGAGATCATTGCCGCCAGTCCGGACATCATTTTGGCCATCTCAACCGATGCTGCTAAGCCACCTGCCGAGTTTGTCGATGGTGCCACCGCCGCCGTAAAGGAGTGCGTGCCAGCCGGCCCCGTGCAAGATTCGCTGCTCGCAGAGATCTCGGAAAGCTAGGTCCTTGCGATGTTCAGCCGGAGCCTCGGTCGTCGAATAGTAGGGACAACCGCAGGACTCGTTCTCCTTTCATCGGCTATCTGCTCTCATGCGGTAGCGGCACCCATCCGCTCGAGGTCGTCTTGCACCACGAAACAGTCCGGCAAATCTGTCACCAAAGGTGGAAAGCGTTTGACGTGTGTCAAAGGGAGTTCCGGTTCCCATACCTGGCAAGCCGCTCCGCCGCCGGCCACAGCTGCACCCCGAGGCAACAAATTCCCTGCGAGCTACGTCGGCACTGTGTCCCTTTCGTCGAGGCCAGACTCAAGTTTTCGATTCAGCGCCACCGGAACCATGCGGTTAGAACTCAGCGGAAACTCCACCCCTCGGTTCGCAAGCTACCGATTGGCGGAGTTCAAGTACACGTACACGGTCACGGGCAAAGACACGACGGGGGCAGAGAAGACGTGCTCGGGAACTGAGCGGCAAGAATCTGTCGGTGAAACCTTCGCTGCATTGAGTGTTGTC
>JANMEI010000433.1:0-1377 GCA_031376865.1 Acidimicrobiia bacterium
GACGAACGGGTGCGCATCACCGTTTCTGTGATGGACACCCGCAATGACATGAGCGCGATGCCTCCGGTGTTTGCTCCCCGCTACCTAGAACTCGCGAAACGATCGGCCCGGGCCCGACACTTCATGCAGTTCGACCCATCAGCCGAGATGGGCGCCCGGCGACAATTGGAAGCTCGCGCCGATCACAACACGTGGGACCACCTGCCGACTGTCATGACCCCAACATTGGTGTGCGGAGGCCAGTACGACGCGCAAGCATCGCCCGAGAACGTACGCGCGCTGACCGATCGCTTACCCACTGCTGAACTGAGCATGTTTAATGGTGGCCACGCGTTTCTTTTTCAAGACCCAACCGCGTGGCCAACTATCGCAATGTTCTTACGGGGCAATCGTTGATGACGAGGCAGTGGCTTTGTCTCGTTGATCAAAGCTGAGCTTCGGCGGTGGGTCGTCTTTGATGACGTTGATGTACACCCACGACACGCCGCCGCCAGCAACAACAACGCCAACGAGCACTGCAGCAGCCAACATCACTTTGACTTTGGTGGTTAACCGTTTAGCCATGCTTGATGCTTACTACTTCGCCATGACTAACAGCCACTCGATAAAGCCGGTTTCGCCGACCTCAACAAATGGCTTGAAGCTGGGGTCTTGGATTCCGTAGTCAGCGAACGTCAACGGCAACGATCCGAGAACTTCGACATTGGCTCCGTTCATACGAGCTTCGAGTTCGACTTCGACCGGCTTGGTGACGCCATGCAGGGTGAGCTCGCCCTTGGCTTTGGCTTTGACGGTTTCTTTGTCGGCGGGCACTTTGCCAAAGTCGACCGGGCCGCTGAGTTTGAACACGGCAGTTGGAAACTTCCCGGTCTCCATAATGCGGCCCTGCACCTGCTCGTCACGCTTGCCCGAATCGGATGCAAGTTTGGTGAGATCAAAGGTGAACTCGCCAGCAGTGGCCTGCGTGCCAGCAATGGTCATCGAGCCGGTGATCGCCGTGGTGCGGCCAACTCCTTCGGTCTTTTGGCCCTGCAGCACTTCGGGCACGCGGTAGCCAGCTTCAGAACCCTGCACGATCTTCCACTCGCCGTCGACTGCGGCACCTGCAGCGGGTGTATCGCCACTCGCAGCGACAGCAGCGGTGGTTTCGGTGGCAGCGGGTTCGGTAGCCGCCGGTTCGGTGGCGGCCGGTTCAGCGGCAGCAGTCGTTTCAGCAGCAGCTGGTTGAGTCACAGCAGGTTCAGTCACAGCAGGTTCATCCGCCGCAGCGGAGGTTTCCGTGGCTGAGGTTTCAACTGGCGCAACCGTGGTGTCGCTGCTAGCGGTGCTACCGCCGCAGGCGCCGAACAGTAACGCTCCGCTGAGCAGCGAAACAGC
>JANMEI010000455.1:0-1593 GCA_031376865.1 Acidimicrobiia bacterium
GTTTCGGCGGGATCAAGATCAGCAGTGGCGCGGTAGAGATCTGCGCCGTCGACGTTGGAGACGAAACGGAACCGCATCGATTGGTCGCTGTACGCATACAACGCGTCATACGCCATCGCGGGACCGAGGTCGGATCCACCAATGCCGATATTGACCACATTGCGTATGCGAGCGCCGGTCGCACCCAACCACTCTCCTGACCGCACCGCATCGGCAAATAGCGCCATGCGGTCGAGCACGGCATGAACGTCATCGAGCACGTTGTGCCCATCCACCACGACAGTTGCTCCACGCGGTGCACGGAGCGCCGTGTGCAACACCGCACGATCTTCGGTGGTGTTGAAATGCTGCCCCGTGAACATCGCTTCGAGCGCGGGACTCAGTTGAGCCTGGTCGCATAGTTGAAGCAGTGCTGTCAGTGCGTCGCTATCCACCCGGTGCTTTGCGAAATCAACCACCAACGATCCGGCCGTTAGGGTCAGCGCCTCGGCTCGGTTGGGTTGCGTTGCAAACAACTCACGCAGATGAGTCTTGTGGAGACGGTCTGCATGCTGCTCAACCTGCTTCCATGCGTCGGACCCAACCGTCGTGTTCGAAAACGAGTTCATCACTCCATTCTTACCGGCGTGGGCGCACCGGCCTCACAACCAACCAACCATCCGCCAAGGGCCGACACCACCTGAGGAGTCGGCATGATGATCATGGCGCAGCGAGAATTGTGCCAGCACACTCACCAAACCCGACGCCGGCCCCTACCGATCCTCGTAAAACAACCCGATCGCCATCTTCCAAAAATGCGCGTGTTGACCCGTCATCGAGCGTGAGACGCTCCGAGCCTCGCCAAGTCAGTTCGATCAGCGATCCTCGGGAGTCCTTCGTTGCACCGCTGACTGTTCCCGATCCGTACAGGTCTCCCACTCGGACCGGTGCACCGTTAGCGGTCATGTGCGCCAGCATCTGCGCGAAGGTCCAGTACATCCCGGAGAAATTGTTGCGAGAAATGGCTGTCCCATTGAGCTCAATCGAGAGATCAAGGTTGATACCCCATGGTTGATCTGCGCGCAGATAGTCTGCTGGCAGAGGATCTTGCTTGGGCGGAGACACGAAGGCCCCTGCTTCGCGTAACGCATCAAGCGTCACCACCCAAGGCGAGATACTCGTGCCAAAACTCTTGCCCAGATGTGGCCCCAGCGGCTGATACTCGTACGCCTGGACATCGCGGGCTGACCAATCGTTCAGCAACACCACACCAAAGACATGGTCCGCGGCAGCATCGGGGCGAATGCGACTGCCGCCACGACCAACGACAAATCCAACTTCTAACTCGATATCGAGTGTTTTCGATGGGCCAAACTGAACGTCACCGTCTCGAAGGGCTAAGCCCGATGGTCGTGTGATCGGCGTGCCCGACACCACCACGGTGCCAGAACGTCCGTGGTAACCAACTGGCAGGTGCTTCCAGTTGGGCAGGAGCGCGTCGCCATCAGGCCGGAACATTTTGCCCAGATTGGTGGCGTGGTGCTCGGAGGCATAGAAGTCGACGTAGTCGGCAACATCGAAGGGATTTCGACGCTCGGCAATGGCTACATCACC
>JANMEI010000500.1:0-3221 GCA_031376865.1 Acidimicrobiia bacterium
GTAAGCAGACAGTATTTCCATGAGATGTTGGTTCTCCTTCGGCGCAAGACCTGCAAGTTAATCAGACAGGCCAACGCTCACCACCCAAACTCTGACACACCCGAACCAACATCGGCGCCGAGATCGTTACTTGATACACACACATCAATTGCGAAGTGTGTTGTCGGCATCTTCTGCGGGTACCCGGTCCAACATTTGTCAAACGTGAAAATGCACACGCGAAAGGTCGGCAGTCTTAGTGATCAGCAGCGCCGAGCTTCATCGCGAGCCGGCATAGACGCGCCCCTTGTTGGCGGGCTACGTCAAGGGTGACTTCGTCGGGCCCCAGTTGGCCGCCAGAAGTCCAACTTGAACCGTAGGCATTACCAGTCGTGAAGACTTCCGGGCTGGTGTAGCCGAGGGGCACGATCAGTGCACCCCAGCTGACAAACACGTTAAACAACGATGCAATGGTCGTCTCATGTCCACCATGTTGCGTCGAAGCTCCTGTGAAAGCCGTCATTGGTTTATCGATAAGTTTTCCCTCAGACCACAGTGGACCGGTTGAGTCAATGAACTGCTTGAGCTGCGAACTGGGCAGACCGAAACGGGTTGGAGACCCGAACGCCACACCACCGGCCCATTCGAGGTCCTCGAGCGTTGCTTCAATTGATTGAGACGAAGTCACCTCAATGTGTTTCGCCCACGCGTTATTGGATGCAATAGCTTCGGGAGGGGCGAGTTCTTTTACCGTGCGAAGTCGAACTTCTGCACCAGCCGTGGTGGCACCTTCAGCGATGGCTTGGGCAAGGGAATGGGTGTTGCCGGTTGCGCTGTAATAGATGACTGCAATGTGTGTGGACATGATGTACTCCTCAGAACTTGAACACCAGAGGTACCCATTTGCGTTTGAAACACGACAGTATGTATGTACACATATAATAGTTGGATTTTTGGTCGCCAAGCTGCTCGGGACGTCCATGGTCAAGTCACGCTCGCGGAGCCTTCCCAAAGTGGTTTATGGGAGGAGTAGCGGGATCAGGGAATTGTTGCGAGGAAATGGGTATTTGGAAAAATGATCGTCTTGTCTGCAGTTGCTGGGTGTCTTGTTGACGATTGAGCAATATCCAATCCACGGTTCGGGTGAATCGAAATTCCTGATGATGGCTACGGGTACGTATCCATTGCGTGGAGCTCCGAACTTCGCCTGAATGCTGTCAGCGGGGCCGACCTGTGTTCCCGGAGAGAAACCGATCGGGATCGCATTTTTGAACAGCAACGGGGCCACTAACGGGGTGGTTCGAAAATCAACTGCGAATACGCCATAAGCAGCAGACTCCGTCCAGTGGAGTTCGTTGTTCGAGAAAAGAAACGCTCGATCTCCGTGTGAGGTGACTATTTCGTCCGGGAACGTACCCACAATTGTGGCATCGGAGAGTCGAACAACGGTTATCTGGCTCTGACCAGAGAACTCACCTCCGCGGTGAACAAGCAGGAATTGTCCATCGGGTGATATCGGCCCAGCGCGCCATTCTCCGCCCGCAATTTTGCGAGCGTGTCCCCGACGATCTATCCCGAAAACCGTGCTCGTGTAGTTACTTTGGGTTTCAATGAAGACTTCCGAGGCAGACTCCCCAAGGATTCTCGACGAAGAAAACGCGCCGAGTGAATCTGTCGTAGTGAGCACCGTCGAGTTGTTCCTGTCTCGCAACGCCAGGGTCAGCGTTCCATCTCCAGAGCGTTGCGAAATGTAACGAATACCTGCTTGGGAGACCGAAGGACCCCATCCGGACCATGATTGAACAGCACCGGTCTTCGCTTCCTGAAGATAGATCCGAGCTTTGTCTCCCGAGTCACGGTTAGCCTCGAGAAGGGTACCGAGGTCACTCGTCGATGCGCTTGTGGCGGACCCTTTGATGGTTCCGAACTGATTCGTCGATCCTTCAAGTTTTGAGGTCCACACGTCGACATCTGTCACGACGAGTGACACCGTTGGGTGGGGGCTCGATCCGCACGCACCGAGAAGCAGGATACTGAAGGTCGAACAGTATCCGACCTTCAGCGCCCTTCGAACGTGCCTTTCAATCGATGCCATCTCAACCTGTCCGGACCTTGGCATTCGGATCACATACCCCATCGAGCAATTGTTAAACCACAGATTCGAGGGTCAAACGGATTTGGCGCTGCTGAGAACAGTCGGTGCAGACTTTTGCCGAACCACAGAAACGAACCCCTTGGATCGCGACCAGGTTCAGGCGTTTATTCGAACCCAAAAAATCAAGGCCACGGCAACAAACGCAAAATTGCCATCCGGGCGACTGATGATCCTCATTGTCGGGGAACGTATCTCATCTTCGGAAAAATCGAAGATCATGAAAAAGTTTGAATTATGTGTAGCAATTGACTGCTTCACGTTTGAATCATCGCATTAAGTGCTTACGGTACTCAGTCTTTCGTGGTGTTCGTTGACCAAAGTGCCCACAGCACCAGTAGCGGTTGAAACACGAGCCGAACTGCTCGGCGGGTATCGGTATCGAGCCCGAACGCATCGCGATGGTTTACGTACTGGGCAATGTTTCCGGGGAAGACGGCAACGAAGAACGCCCCAACAATCCATCCGGTCCATCGTCGTCGAACAAACAGCAACAACAGACCAAGTGCGATCTCCACGAAACCCGACAGCACCACGACGGTGTCGGTATCGAGTGGGACAAAGTCGGGCACCTGAGCCTGGAACGACGTTCGTGACCAACTCAGATGACTGGTGCCGGCCAGAAGGAGCACCCCTGCAAGTGTGACCCGCAATACGAGTCGCATCCGTCCGTTCGCGGTGTTTCCGGTTGGCGCTGGTTCGCGACTCATATCAACGTCCTCTGATTCGTGGTGCCGACGACGCAGGCTCAAAACGAACAGGTAAGGATTTGAATGCCGGGGTGCGTGCTGTTTTATCGAACGCATCAAGACCGACAAGCACGTTCAACTCTGGGTAGTAGCCAGCTACTGATCCCTTCGAAACCGGGTAGCTCACGATCCGGTAACCAGAGGCCCGCCGTTGCCCGTCGTCAGTCACGATGTCAACATAGTCGCCATCGGAATATCCACACCGATCTAGGTCGATGGGGTTGACAAACACCACCAAACGGCCGCCCTCAACACCACGGTATCGATCTGATAACCCATAAATCGTGGAGTTGAATTGGTCATGGGATCGAAGTGTTTGTAACAAGAACCCGTCCTTCGGG
>JANMEI010000510.1:0-1239 GCA_031376865.1 Acidimicrobiia bacterium
GGTGGTATTCGGATCGGTTCACCACCGGGATCAGGTTGCCTCGCAACTACCCGATTGAAGAAGTGGTGTTCTTCATCGCCATTCCGATCTGCGCCTTGCTGACCTTCGAAGCCGCCGCTGCGGTGTACGACGGACGGGTGAAGTCAGTGTTTGGCAAGCAGCTCCCATCGCTCGAAGAACGTGAATCGGTCGATGCCGTTCAGACACGGTCCATCTCCGTGAAGGTCTTCCTTGCAGGTCTCTTTGCCGCTGCGTGTGCCGGCTTGCTGTTGGTCGAACTGTGGCTGCATCGAGACAGCCTTGAACAGTTTCGAGGCGCCGGCCGAGACGTGTTGGCGGCGACGGATTCCGATCTGCGCGAGTACCCAATCGTTGCCGTCGGGTTACTGGCGGGGGTTGCCTTCTTGGAATGGGCGTGGTGGCGTACTGGCGTGTTTCGTAAGCGTGCCTACTGGTCAACAATGGCCATCAACATGTTCTTTATGGTGCTCGTCAACGGGTGGCTCACCAAGTTGTCTGCACCGATTGTGATGTATGCCGAAGACGAGTTCTCGGGGCTGCGCCCCATCTGGGACATTCCGATAGAAGACTTCGGGTTCGGGATCGCACTGCTGACCCTGGTGATCATGTCGTGGCTGCGGGTGACCAGGGTTCGTGCTGCTCGGGCTCGGCCCGTTACCTGAAGGTTGGCCGTACCAGTTTGAAGGCCATCGCCAGCTTGCGTGCGCCCGACACCCGGACCCGTTCGGAGAACACGTCGTACTCTGCACCTTCGATCTTGCCCAGGATGCCTGAGTACAGCTCGCGCGCGGCTGCGATACAACGCTGCGACGACGCTGGCAGCATCGACACGCCTTTGTCGGCTGATGCATACAAGGCGTTGCAGCGTTCGATTTCAAATCGCATGAGTGCTTTCCACTCTGGGGTGACGCGCCGCAACCAGGGGTCGGCGCCAAACCGAGTGAGATCTTCTTGCGGGAGGTACACCCGTCCTCGATCCAAATCTTCGTTCACGTCACGAAAGAAGTTGGTGAGTTGAAACGCATTACCGAGATCGCGAGCATGGCCAAACGCGGCCTGGTCGGTTGGTTCCAAGATCGGTAACATCATCTCGCCGATGACTGCAGCAGAGCCATCCATATAGCTATCCAACTCTGCGTAGGTGGCATACGTGGCAACCGAGAGATCCATGGTCATCGACTTCAAAAACCGCCTTACGCAATCCGGGTCGATGTCAAA
>JANMEI010000526.1:0-4852 GCA_031376865.1 Acidimicrobiia bacterium
GGTCTCAAAACAAGTTCGGACACAAGACCGCGTTCGGTTCGGGTGATCGCAGCCACCACGACTGAGCCAATTCGGTCAGCAACGGGATCTCGGGTGAGCACCAATACCGGTCGATCACCGCCCGGGGTGATCGCAAACCAGACTTCGCCTCGCTGCATTATGCCCAGTCCGACCAGTCTTCAGCCGGACCCCAGTCGGCTATCTCTACAAAAACCTTCTCGCCGCTGCTCAATGGAACCGCGACCCATGTCTGCGCATCGACTTCGCTCGCCAGCCGAAGCAGGTGCTGATGTAACGCCTCCCGCAACAGCTCTGACCTATCGATTCCTAACCGATGGGACCACCGCTGGGCCGCCTCAGCCTCTCCCTCGTCAGTTCGAAAACTCAACATTGTCATACAACAAGCCTGATTCGTATGACAATTAAAGTCAAGCTTAAATGCAAGACTCAGGAAATGCCCCGCCCGCAACCACAACCGATCGGCCCCGGCCAAGAGTCTGTCTGGGATTATCCGCGCCCGCCCCGGGTTGAGCCGGTCTCCCAGGTGATCAGAATTGTGTTGGCCGGCGAAACGATCGTCGAGACGAGTGGCGCTTTTCGGGTCTTAGAAACGAGTCATCCGCCCACATACTATTTGCCGCCCCGGGACATCGTGCCCGGCGTCTTGCATCCAAGCGGGGCGCGGCCGAGTGTGTGCGAGTGGAAAGGTGTGGCCATCTACTTCAACGTCGTTGCATCAGGCGAAGAAATGCCGAATGCAGCGTGGGCCTATCCGCATCCGACACCTGCTTTTGCGCAAATGGCCGATCACGTCGCGTTCTACTGCTCCATGATGGACGAGTGTTGGGTTGGCAACGAGTTGGCGACACCTCAACCCGGCGGTTTCTATGGCGGTTGGGTGACGTCCAACATCGTTGGGCCAATGAAGGGTGGACCCGGCTCACACGGCTGGTAGCGAATTGATCGTTCGGTTATTCGATACCGCAGTTGGATAACACTTCTTCGGTGGTGCCGATCAGACAGGTAAGAAACGGGCCAAAGTCTGCATACTTAGCTGATCCCTCATCGAACCGCATTGTGTAGACAACCTGCTTCAGATCGGCTGGATCGTGGGCAAACAACGTGACGCCCCATTCGTAGTCATCGAGCCCTGTACTTCCGGTAATGAATTGGGCGATCCGCCCGGCGAACTTTCGACCGCTGGTTCCATGCTCGTGCATCAGTCGTTGGCGATCGTCAAATGGCAACGTAAACCAGTTGGCATCTTCGGCCCCCACACCACGGCGCTTCGACATGGGATAGAAGCACATCGAACGCATTCCTGCCGGTGGCAACTCGGGATAGAGGCGTGCCTTCAACATCTCAGGGGGCATACCCATTGCGTACTCGGACACCTCGGTCATGGAGACATAGGAATCAACCAACTCGAGTCCTGCGTTGCACAGGCCCGCTTGCAATGCTTTCAACGTCCAGAGATTGGGGCCGATGGCAAGCACGCCAAGGTCGGCCTTGTGGCCGAGCACCGCAAAGGTCACCACCTGGTGACCATCGGCCCGACACGCCTCGATGGCTGCAGAAATTTCGTGTGCAGTTGCTAACGGTGACGACCTGAAGAACAGATGCAGTACGCCCCACCCCTCACCTGGAGAAAGGGCTTCGGGAGTCACAGCAGGAACGGCCAAGTGCTCTACATCAGTCATACATGCGAGCGTACCGGGAGTGGGTGCGTCACGGGACTGAACCCAGCCTCAATCGACGGTACGAGCTGCACAATCATCAGAACTGATCGCGACTTTTCATGTGTGAAGAAGAACACTCACAGAACCGATCCTCATAATTAGTGGACTCACTCAAAGTGACTTAAGTGTTCGACGTCATCGCCCGAAGTAGCGAAGATGCGTACACAGGCACTCCGCACCGCCACTCGTTTGGCAGCAATTTCCGGTTCCCTTGTCATCGGGGCGGCACTCTTTGTCGTTCCCGGGGCTCAGGCAGTCCCAGGGACCATCACGGGACAGGCGTTCAACGACTTTGCCGCCGATGGTTCCAAGGGAACGTCTGCATCGACGCAAGTCGATAGTGGGCTCGGCTCGGTGACCGTAATGGCGTACGACAACACAGGAGCGTCGTGTGGTTCGACAACGACCGCCGTCGACGGGTCATACTCGCTGACCCATACGTGCACCAGCGCCAAGGTTCGCGTGGAGTTCACCACCTCCGGAGACTTCCTTGATGGCATGCAGGCAGGTCCAATCGGGGCACCTGGCGGCACGCCGGTGTCATCAGCATCTACCGTGCAGTTTGTCGACCCCAACGCCACCAGTGTCAACGTGGGCTTCTTGCGTCCGACCGACTTCTGCGGAGCCAGCCCAGCGTTGCTAGCCAGTTGCTTCTTCAACGGAGGCGCGGACAACGACATCGCAGACAAAAAGTCCGTTGCTAAGTGGGCTTACGGGGCAGCAGATGCATCCAGCGTGTCCCTTCCTGCAGACCGCGATCGGCTCGCCAACCGACGCGACCTTGGGGCGATTTACGGTCTCGCTCAGTCCCGAAGCCGCAACACCGTTTACGCGTCGGCGGTCCTTCGTCGACACATTGGCATGGGACCAAAAGGTATCGGTGCGATTTACACGATCGACGAAGCAACCGGAGCGGTCAGCGCCCTGAAGGACCTCAGCAACGTCGTCGGAACATTCGACGAAAGCGCACGTGGACTTGGTTCAACCGCAAATGCCGCTGACCCAAACCACGACGACACTGCCGCCGAAGAAGTTGGCAAAGTGGGAATCGGCGACCTCGACATCTCTGAAGACGAACAAACGCTGTTTTTCACGAACCTGTTGACCGGAGAAGTGATGACCACATCGGTCGACGGCTCAAACGAAACCAAATCACTTGGCAAGCCAGACCCAGGATGCGGCGTCGCTCGCCCATGGGGACTCAGCATTCGCGGCTCGAAGGTGTACGCAGGCGTTGTATGTGAAGACGGTTCCCTCGGCGCAGTGATGAGCCAAATAATTGGCTCCGGAAGCGGAACCTGGGACACGGTCGTCAAGTTACCATTCGCCGACATGAAGAGCCCCGGCTCATGGAATGCCACTGTCGTCCCGTGGCAGAAGTGGGACCCCCGACCATCAAAGCAGCCCCTGATTACCGACATGGAATTCGATGCCGATGGCTCGATGACCATCGGCGTTGCTGACCGTTCTGGTTACATCAGCGGTTCCAACAACTTCTTCTATCAAAGCGACACAATTTCTTTATACGCTGGAACCTCTGGTGACATTGTTCGAGCTTGTTACGACGGATCTGCTTACGCGTTAGAAAGCAACGGCACTTGTGGATCGAACACCGGAGCAGTCGTACACGGCGCTGTCGCTCCAGTCGAGTTTTACTCGTCAGACTGGTGGGGAGTTCCAACCGACAACACAACAACCACTGCAAATGAAGCGGCTGAGAACGGACATCATGAGATGGCGACAGGCGCACTGGCGCTTCTCGCCGGTTCAAACGAAGTTGTTTCGTCCGCTTACGACCCAAACAACTGGCTAACCTCAGGCACCCGAACGTTCAGCCAGCGCGACGGATCAACCGTTCGCAACTACCAGCTCACCGGACAAGACCTTGGACGTAACCCGACCGGTGGCGAACCCGGTGCACTAGGCAAAGCCCATGGCGTTGGCGACGTTGAGTTGCTCTGCGACCAGGCACCGATTGAAATTGGCAACCGCGTCTGGAACGACGCAAACGGCAACGGTGTACAAGACCCAACTGAAACCCCAATCGCTGGTGTCACCGTCCGACTGATGTCGGGCGCCACGGAACTTGCATCAGCAGTCACCGATGCCACCGGTAGCTATTCGTTCTCCAGCTCCACCGGCACCGGCAACGCATCGCAAAAGTATGGCATTGCCGGCCTCACCGCCCAAACCGCTTACACCCTTCAGATTCCAGCCGCTCAAACCGCGCTCGCTGGTTTGGTCACCACTACTGCCAACGCAGCTGCATCATCTGACCGCGCCGACTCTGATGGCACCAAAGTCTCGACCAACGGTGCTACGTACGCTTACACAACTGGTCTAGCCGGTTGGAACGATCACACGATCGACTTCGGTTTCTCGCCTGCACCGCTCACGTTCTCTGTGGGTAACCGGGTGTTCTTTGACGCCGACAACTCCGGCACTCGCAGCGGCGCGCTGGAAACTGGCATCGCCAGTGTGAAGGTGTGTCTCTACGCAAGCGATTCAACTGGAACCCTGACCGCAGCACTAGACGCCAACGGCGCTGCCGTAGCCTCGAAGAGTACTGACAGCGAGGGCTTCTATCGTTTCGACAATCTGCTTGCGGGAGACTACGTCGTGGTTATCTGCGACCCAACACAGGCCGCGCTGTCTGGCCTCGCTTCATCTACCGGAGCAGGCCAGTCCATCGACCCGAACAACAACGCCGATGCCGATGACAATGGTTTCGACACCACACTGGGTGCTGGTTCCGTCGTGCCTGGCGGCATCCGTTCAGGTGTGATCACACTCGGCCCAACCGCTAACGAACCAACCACCGAAGCCGAATTGCCAACCGTCAACCCTGCCGGTGATGCACCAAACGCTCAGTCCAACTTGACCGTTGACTTCGGCTTCTACCGGCCAGTAGTTGCACCACAACCAGCCAGCCTGGGCAACTTCGTTTGGTACGACACCAACCGCAACGGCATCCAAGACAACAGCGAAACCGGCGCACAAGGCGTCACCGCCACACTCACCGACACCAACGGATCTGCAGTTACCAACCTCGCGGGAGCAACCGTTCCAGCACAACAAACCGATGGTAACGGCGCTTACCTCTTCACCAACCT
>JANMEI010000528.1:0-10080 GCA_031376865.1 Acidimicrobiia bacterium
ACGCAGGAAGAGTTTTTTCACACGTTCAACTACCTTCATCAATCGGGCCGTCAAATCGTCATTTCGTCCGACCGGCCACCGAAGAACATCCGAACGCTGGAAGATCGTCTCCGTAGCCGTTTCGAGTGGGGCCTGATCACCGATGTTCAGCCACCTGAGCTTGAAACTCGACTCGCCATTCTGCGTAAAAAAGCAGATCGTGAACGGGTCTTTGTCCCCGACGAAGTGCTGACTTTCATTGCCACCAACATCAAAGACAATATTCGTGAGTTGGAAGGTGCCCTCAACCGTGTGTGTGCGTGGGCCAGCCTCAATCTCGGGCCGGGTGAGGTACTTGACCCCATCACGGTAGAGCGCAAGGTCCTGGGGTACCTCCTTTCGTCCTCCGAGCCACGGCCGATTACTGCACGTGCCATCCTCGAAGCGACGGCTTCGATGTTTGATTTCAGCGTTGAGGATCTCACCGGTCAAAGCCGACGCCGACCACTTGTCACCGCTCGTCAGGTCGCGATGTATGTCTTTCGCGAGCTCACCGACTTTTCGTATCCGATGATTGGGCGCGAATTTGGTGGCCGCGATCACACCACGGTGATACATGCAGTCGAAAAAATCACCGAACAAATGCACGAACGTCGAACAACTTATGACCAAGTTACCGAACTTGTCAGAATCATCAAGAGCGGCCACTGATGATGAATGACACTGACATGATGTCTGACGACTCAGTGGACGCGCTGGTGGATAACCGTGCAAATCTGTGGGAAACATTTCGACTGTCCACAGGCACTTTCCTTCGACCGGTGCTAGCCGCGCCGGGCTGTGGACGCAGGGTGGACAGTCAAACTAGCTCTGACCTGCGGAAATGGGTACTTACCCACAATCCACAGGCCCTACAACACCTATTACCTTTTATATCTCTTTCTTTATTAAATAGAACAGGTTCATCCCTATGAAGTTCCGTTGCGAGCGAGACGTGTTGGTCGAAGCCTTTGGGTCGGCTGCCCGAGCGGTAGCGAGCCGTAGCGCGCTGCCGGTTCTTTCCGGTGTACGTTTGTCGCTCACCGGCGAAGAACTGCGACTGACCGGATCTGATTTAGATCTCACGATCGATGTCACGATCAAGGTCCCCGCCGGCGAAGATGGCACTGCGGTCCTCCCGGCCCGGCTCGTGAGTGACATTTTGAAAGCGGTTCAACCGGGAGCGGTCACGATCACGGTCGAAGGTGAGCAGGCGCACATCTCGGCGGGTCGGTCAGCCTTCGCGGTGCGAACGTTGATGGCAGAGGATTTTCCTCGCTTGCCTGATCCGTCCGCTGGGGGTGTCACAATCGCCGTGGGTGCATTGGCCGATGCGCTGAAGCAGGTCATTCCAGCGGCAAGTCACGACGATGCTCGGCCGATCTTGACCGGTGTGTTGATGGCTGCTGAGGCAGGTGGGCTTCGGTTAGTGGCGACGGATTCGTATCGGCTGGCGGTGCGTGATCTCCCTGGCCAGACCGTTTTGGCTGAGGGGCAGACGGTGTTGGTTCCGAGTCGGGCGTTGGGTGAATTAGCTCGACTCCTTAGTGCAAACGGCGAGGTCGTGTTGCATCTTGGGCAGCGAGAAGCGGCTTTCGAAGTTGGCTCTGCCCGCCTGACCACTCGACTCATCGAGGGGCAGTATCCGCCGTATCGAAATCTGATACCGGCCGCGTTGCCCAACACGTTGACGGTCAATCGGACCGCATTCTTGGAAGCACTTCGACGGGTGAAGTTGCTGGCGAAGGATGCAACCCCTGTGCGATTGAAGATGTCTGGTGAAACGCTCGAACTGATCGCGATCACGCAGGATGTTGGCCAAGCATCTGAAGATCTTGAAGCGACCTTTCAGGGCAACGAATTGCAGGTTGCGTTCAATCCAGATTTTTTGACCGCTGGATTGGAATTGGCAACAGGAGACACGGTCACGTTGCAGACGACCGATCCGTTGAAACCTGCTTTGCTTCGATCACTGGATCGGCCCGATTATTTGTATTTGCTGATGCCGGTTCGCGTGTCTTAGGTGACGGCGTAACGTCGCGAAGGTGACTGTTCGTCGACTTTCTGTTCGGGATTTTCGCAGCTATGCCGAGGTAGAGCTGTCGTTAAGCCCAGGGGTCACCGTGATTTCGGGTCGTAACGGGACCGGCAAAACCAACCTGCTTGAAGCAATTGGATATCTCGCCACCCTGCGATCCTTTCGGGGTACACCCAACGACGCGTTAACTCGTCTGGGGGCCGACCGGGCGGTAGTTCGAGGCGAATTGATGGTCGATGAACGATCGGTCTTGATCGAGACGGAGATCGTTACGTCAGGCCGGGCTCGGACGTTGGTCAACAAGCAAACGTTGAAGCGATCCCGAGATTTGGCCGAGGTGCTGCGGGTCAGCGTCTTTTCACCGGAAGATTTAACCCTCGTTAAGGGTGGTCCGAGCGAGCGTCGAGATTGGTTGGATGCGGCACTGGCTGCACAACATCCTCGTTATGGCGCCCTACTGGACGATGTTGAACGTGTGTTGAAGCAACGAAACGCATTGTTGAAACAGGTAGCGACTGTCGGACGGGGAAAGCTTGATGACGCAGCAGCGTTGACCCTCGACGTATGGGATACCAAGTTGGCCGAGGTTGGCACGGCCCTCGCCAATGCCCGGTTGCAATTGCTGAACGCGCTACGACCAGTACTCATTCAGGCGTACGCCGATATTGCCGAGGCACCGATGGATGTCAACACCACGTATGGTTCGTCCTGGTTGCCTATAGAGCACGATCAGAGCACGTTGGTATCAGCAGACAGACTGCTCGATGCGTTGTCGTCGGTACGTGCTGACGAACTTCGTCGGGGAACCTCGTTGGCTGGTCCACACCGTGACGATGTGGTGTTGTCGTTGGACGCAGATGGCATGGTTCGTCCCTCTCGGACGCACGCGTCGCAAGGTGAGCAACGGACCCTGGCATTATCGATGCGACTCGCAGTGCATCGCCACTTAACGGAATTGCTCGGAACGGCACCGCTGCTTCTGCTTGATGACGTCTTTTCGGAACTCGATCCGCATCGCAGTGCCGCGCTGGTGCAGCACTTGCCTCCCGGGCAGGCGGTGCTGGCAACCGCCATCGGCGCGCCACCAGGAGTGAACGTCGATGCCACGGTGTTGGTAACCCGAACCCATGGTTTGTCGGAGATATCGGGAGTAGCGCCGGAGTGGACGTCGGGTGGGTCCACAGATGGGCTTCCGGATCGTGCAGTCACCGTGTCAAAATCGGCCGAACCTGTGGGTAACCCTCCTCAGGCCCCCGATTCTGTGGGTAACCCTGTGGAATCTGTGGATCGATTCGCGTTGGAAAACACGATATGACATGGAAGAAGTGGAGTCCTGTGGATGACTCTGTGGATGAACCACGTCCGGTGGGTGAATCACTCGCCGCAGTTGCTCGTCAGTTGGGGTTGAGTACACCCGGCCAATTGGCTGCCGTGTTCGGCGATTGGGAGGGAGTGGTGGGGCCCGTGCTGGCCGCCCACAGCCGGCCCGACCGGATCTATAACGGTGAATTGATCGTCGTAGTGGAGGAACCAGCGTGGGCAACGGAGCTCCGCTTTTTAGGACCCGACATCGTGACGAAGATCAACGCGGTAACGGGGGCTCAGGTGGTTACTTCTGTCGTGGTCTGGGTATCTCGAGACACCCCAAAACGGTCTCGGTTTTCCGGCAAAGCTGGACCCCGGCGTCCGCCTACGGAAGCGGACGGAAGCGGCGCCTAAGAAATTCCGGTTTCTCCCGGAAAATCAGGTGTTTTTGACCCTCTAAATCGCTTGATTTCCGCGTTTTGTCATACCCCAGCTGGTAGGGTGATCTCACCTTGAAACGGCCCTTTGCGACCTCCTGCAGCTCCCTGCTGCACGGTGGTGCGGTGTGACCCGGTCGAGGCTCGCCGTTCATTCGGCCGCGCTCGTTTCCAGTGTCCTGCACCGTCCTCGTCCCCGTCCTGTCACCGCCATGCGGCAGGACGCGGACGCGGCACTTCCCGGCCCGCTCATCGTTTCGAAAGGTTGATTGATGTCCACTGAAGAACCCACCCCAGCCGAAGCCACTCCCAAAAAGTCCAACAAGGGAGCGTCAGACTATTCGGCCAAGGACATCACCATCCTTGAAGGGCTGGATCACGTCCGGAAGCGCCCCGGTATGTACATCGGCTCGACCAATATCACCGGTCTGCATCACTTGGTATGGGAAGTCGTTGACAATGCCGTTGACGAGGCGATGGCCGGGTATGGCAACAAGATCGATGTCGCCTTGACGGCCGATGGTGGGTGTCGGGTGATCGACAACGCTCGTGGTTTGCCGATCGATGCCCACCCAGATCCCAAAATGAAGGGCCGAAGCGCAGCTGAAATCGTTTTGTCCGAACTCAACGCTGGCGGCAAGTTCGGCGGCGATGGTTACAAGGTGTCGGGTGGTCTACATGGCGTGGGCGTGTCAGTGGTGAACGCACTGTCCTCGCGTTTGCTCGCCACGGTTGATCGCGATGGCAATCGATACGAGTGTGAGTTTCACAACGGCGGCAAGCTCAAGCGCAAGTTAGAGATGATCGGCAAAGCGCCTCGCGGTCGCACCGGCACCGCCATTACGTTCTGGCCCGATGCGACCATCTTCGAAGAGACCGAGTTCCGTTTCGAAACCTTGTCCGAACGATTTCGCATGATGGCGTTCCTTAACGCTGGGCTGGAAATCGTGTTGACCGACGAACGGCCCCACAAAGACAAAGATGGTGACGGCAAGCCCGACAGCATCACGTTCAAATACAATGACGGTTTGAAGGATTTCGTGAAGCATCTCAATGCCACGAAGGAGCCATTGTTCCCGAAGGTCGTTTCGTATTCGGTTACCGCCGACGACGGGATTGGCGAGGCCGAAGTTGCTATTCAATGGAACACCGGCTTCTACGAGGGAGTCCATTCGTTTGCGAACGGTATCTCCACTACCGAAGGCGGCACCCACGTCGAAGGTTTCCGCGCCGCGCTCACTACGGTGATCAACAAGTATGCGCGCGAAGGAAAACAACCACAGCTAAAAGAAAAAGACGACAATCTTGCTGGTGAAGATATTCGTGAAGGCATCACCGCGATTATCTCCGTGAAGCTTCGTGACCCGCAGTTCGAGGGCCAAACGAAGAGCAAGCTAGGTACGACTGCTATGCGTACATTGGTGCAAAAGGCGACCAACGAGAAGTTGGCCGAGTGGTTAGAAGAAAACCCTGCCGAGGCGAACAGGATCGTCAAGAAAGCAATCGCTGCTGCCCAAGCGCGCGCTGCTGCTCGCTCTGCCCGAGATTTGGTTCGTCGCAAGACGGGTCTCGGTGGTGGCGGTCTGCCTGGCAAGTTGCGTGACTGCACATCAAAGTCACCTGCAGAGTGCGAGCTCTTTATCGTAGAAGGTGACTCTGCGTTGGGATCAGCGCAGAAAGCCCGAGATCCTCGTGTGCAAGCCATTCTTCCCATTCGCGGCAAGATCCTCAATGTCGAGCGTGCCCGTATCGACAAGATGTTGAAGAATTTGGAAATTCAAGCGTTGATCAGTGCGATCGGTGCTGGCGTGGGTGAAGAGTTTGACCCCGCGAAGGCCCGGTATCACAAGGTGGTTGCGTTGTGCGATGCCGATGTTGACGGTGCACATATCCGCACCCTGCTTCTGACGTTCTTTTTCCGGCAGATGCGTCCGATGGTTGAGGCGGGTTTCTGTTACATCGCCCAGCCACCGTTGTTCTCCGTCGTTGTCGGTAAAGAGAAGCAGTACCTCAAAGACGACGCAGCTAAAACCGCTTTTGTGGCTCAGCATCCAAACAAGAAATATGACTTCAATCGATTGAAGGGTCTTGGCGAGATGGACTGGGACGAACTGAAAGACACCACTCTCGACGTCACTAAGCGAACGTTGCTGCAGGTCACACTCGAAGAAGCGGCGATTGCCGACGAGATCGTCAGCACACTTATGGGTGACGATGTTGAAAGCCGCAAGCAGTTCATTGTTCAAAACGCCAATGACGTCCGTTTCCTTGATATCTAGTTCTCGCCCGCGTCCAACCCAATCGAATTGTATAAACACTTATGAGTGATGAGACCCCACCTTCAGGCGACGGCGGAACCCAACCAGGTTTCGAGTTTGGCAATGTCCAACCGATCGAGATCCAAACCGAAATGGAACGGTCATTTCTTGACTACGCCATGTCGGTCATTGTTAGTCGTGCGCTTCCAGATGTGCGTGACGGACTGAAGCCCGTTCATCGACGCATCCTGTGGTCCATGCAACAGCAAGGAATGCGACCCGATCGCAATCATCGCAAGTCAGCAACTGTGGTTGGTGACGTGATTGGTAAGTATCACCCTCATGGTGACTCCGCTGTCTACGACGCCATGGTTCGTATGGCGCAAGACTTCTCGCTGCGCCATCCGCTAGTCGACGGACATGGAAACTTCGGTGCCCCCGATGCGTCGGCTGCGGCCTATCGATACACCGAAGCCCGTTTGGCCCCTATCGCCATGCAGATGTTGGCCGATATTGAAGAGGACACCGTTGACCTGGTTCCGAACTTCTCGGGTGAGCACGAAGAACCAACGGTACTTCCCGCTCGTTTCCCCAACCTCTTGGTGAACGGCAGCCAAGGAATTGCCGTCGGTATGGCCACCAACATTCCGCCCCACAACTTGGGCGAAGTGGTCGACGCGGTGGTGCATTTGTTGGAACACCCCGAATCCACTGTCGACGAGTTGATGGCGTTCGTGAAGGGCCCCGACTTTCCGACCGGCGCACTCATCTTGGGCAAATCCGGCATCCTCGACTACTTCCGCACCGGCAAAGGCTCCATTCGGATGCGTGCGGTTGCCGAGATCGAAGAACTCAAAAACGGTCGCAACCAAATCGTCGTGTCACAGTTGCCTTACCAGGCATCGCCGCAGGGCATCATCGAACGGATTGGTGAGTTGGTCGAGTCTGGCGAACTCGCAGGTATTTCCGATGCCAACGATGCATCAGCGGGCGACAAGACCGAGCTGATTATCGATTTGAAGCGTGATGCCAACCCGTTGGTCATCCTCAACAACCTCTACAAGTACACGGCGCTACAAACGTCGTTCTCCGCCAACATGGTGTCGTTGGTCGATGGTGTACCGCGTCTGTTGAACCTCAAGCAGATGATCCAGTACTACATCGAGCATCAGGTCGATGTCATCACTCGTCGGTCCGAGTCACGATTGGCCGCCGCACAGCGTCGAGCTCATATCCTCGAAGGTCGCATCAAAGCGCTCAATGTCATCGACGAGGTGATTGCGCTCATTCGTTCGTCTGAAGATCGTGCTGCTGCCCGTGGGGGGTTGATGGCAGCCCCGTTCGAGTTCACCGAGTTGCAGGCAGAAGACATCTTGGCGATGAACCTTGGGCAACTCACCCGTCTGGCCCGGATCGATCTCGAGAAGGGTTTGCAAGCCGAGCAGGACAACATCGTGTCGCTGAGCTCGATCCTCAACAACCGAACGGTGCTCAATGCGGTTCTCAAAGAAGAAATTGCGGCGATTCGTGCCGAGTTCGCCACGCCACGTAAGTCGGTCATCACCTTCGATCCCGGCGATATGAGTATCGAAGATTTGATCGACGATACCGAACTAGTCATCACCTTCTCCAAGGTTGGTTACATCAAGGCTATGCCGGCGGATACGTTCAGGACGCAAGGTCGTGGCGGACGCGGGATCCAAGGTGCCAAGGTGAAAGACGAGGACTACGTCACCTCGATTATCACCACATCAGCGCATGCGTATCTCTTGTTCTTCTCCAACCGTGGACGTGTCTATCGACTCAAGGCGCACGAGATTCCAATCAAGGATCGTGCCGCTCGAGGAACGGCAATCGTCAACCTGCTTCCGTTGGGCCCCGACGAGCGGATCAAAACGATCATTGATACGCGCGATTACGAAACCAATCGCTTCCTCTTCTTCGCAACAAAATTGGGGCAGGTCAAGAAGACACTCTTCACCGAGTACGACTCGTCGTTGCGTGCTGGTTTGATTGCTGTCAATCTTCGTGACGAAGACGAGTTGGTCAAGGTCGTGCAATGCAATGACGGTGATCACATTTTGATGGTCTCCAAGCTTGGTATGGCTATTCGGTTCGATCAAACCGAAGATGTACGTCCAATGGGTCGGGCCGCAGCGGGTGTGCGCGGTATGAAGATGAAGGCTGGCGACGAAGTGGTTTCTGTCGATGCGGTTTCCGACGCAACCGATCTGCTGTTGGTCACCAACGCCGGCTACGGCAAACGAGTCAAGGTCGAACGATTCTCCCCACAGGGCCGTGGTGGCCAGGGTGTGATCGCCATCAAGTTGCCAGCCAAGAAGGGTCAAGTGATGGGAGCGTTTACCGTCGAACTCGAAGACGAGATCATTCTTATCTCCGATGGTGGCGTCACCAACCGTCAAGCGGTTCGTGAGATCTCCTCGCAAGGACGCGAAGCAACTGGCGTTCGTCTGATGTCGCTTGACTCCGGCCAATCGGTTGCTTCGGTTGCCAAGGTCTACGTCGCCGACGAGTAAGTCCCTTTCGCACGCCTCTCTCGCACGCCTCCCCCTCGCTCACTTCCCCCGCACAACTCACGGTTCATCCAAGATTTCTGCAGGAGGTGGTGCGCGTGCGCACTTCTATTCGAACAACATTTATTCAGGCCATAAAGCCTCAACATCCAAAAGCTCAACCAGCGCAACAACGCGGCTCGGCAATGCCGCTCCTTTTGCTCATTGTTGTCCTGGCGGGGCTCGGAGCCGTCGGTCTTGCCCGAATGAGCGTTGTTGCTTCACATCGAAGCGGTGCCCAACAAGCGGCTGACGCTGCTGCCTTGGCTGGTGCTCGGGTCGACCAGTCTGAGGCGGCTCGCCTAGCGGCCGCTAATGGTGCATCGCTGTCGTCCTATTCACAACGTCAAATCGGAACAGCAACCGAAGTGCACGTCGTCGTCGACAAAGGTGGGATGACCGCAGGCGCCACTGCTCAATGGGATCCGCCTCCGCCCCCTCCAACCATGGCGACAACCACCAGCACGACCAGCCCCGATACCCTCGACGACACGGTGCCGGTTACTACCCCATGAAAATCGCCAGCGACTGTTGCTGTGTGATTTTCTGAGTTTGCGAGGGTTTCATGGGTACCTTGCCCGCGAAACACCCGACCGACCGGTACAGTCGTGCTCGTGTTGCAGCGTCGTCGAGGGATTCGCGTTCGCCAGCGAATACGCCGTCTTGAACTTTGGCCGGTATTCAAGCTGGCACTGGCCTTTCACGCTGTGTGTGGAGCGATCTCGCTTGGTGTGGTCACGTTGCTCTGGCGCCTCGGTGACCGGGCGGGCTTTACCGACCGGATGACGAACTTCTTGGTCGACATTGGGTTTGCTGACTCGGTCAAAATCAGCGGGGCTGCGCTCTTCCGTGGGGCTTCCACCATTGCTGTCGCCCTTGCGCTCCACAATACGGTGGTCACCCTGTTGTTGGCGGTGTTGTATAACCTGCTCTCAGGGTTGCTTGGTGGTTTGATCATCTCGGTCGTCGAAGACGACATGGTGCGTCCGATCCGCAAACGATCAGGAAACTCGGAGTCTCCGAAACAGTCAGACAAGCGCAGTGCAAAGTCCGCGGAGCAGCGTTCCACTCCGAAATCGACTGGCAAAGTCCCCAAACCACCCAGACCAACTCAACAGTCGTCCGCGCCGGCGGGACGACCTGTCCCGCCGTCCAGGGCAGCCGATGAGGACCACGACGAGACAGACTGGCTCACCAATTTGGGGGATCACACGATGGATGAGCCATTCTCTTCGTTGCCCAGTACGCCGTTGTTTCGTCCACTTGCCGACGACGTCACCGGCAAATCGGTTGGCAAGCCAAATGAGACCCTGCGAGCCGGCTCAGACGACAAGTAGCACGACAAGTAGTTCTTGGTCCAGACCTCCCACAAGGGATAATGAACGGCACCCCGAATTGGGTGGTGTACGATCCTTTGCCCTTGCGGGGCTATAGCTCAGTTGGTTAGAGCG
>JANMEI010000546.1:0-3396 GCA_031376865.1 Acidimicrobiia bacterium
TGGTTGGTCCCGAAGATGTTGACCCTGCCAAAAGCGATGCAGCTGCATCGTTTTTCGGGCTCGCCCTTACCGCTGCAGACCTCAGCGCAACGCAATCGTTCTTCGGCGATCTGATGAAGCCGCCCGTGGAAGCGGTGCAACCGGGCCGCCAGATCACCACCATCTCGTCTCGAGGCGGCTCCACCGTGGCGATAGCGGTCATGAGCCCACACCGAAGCGAGGCATCGGATGACTGATGATGTGTTGTTGTCGGTTGCCGACCGGATCGCAACCATCACGCTGAATCGACCCGAGGCCCGAAACGCGCTGAACCGATCGGTCACGCGGGGCATACGAGTGGCGATGTCGAATGCGGAGGCCGATGACGCTGTGGACGTGATCATTTTGACCGGCGCCGACCCGGCATTTTGTGCAGGTGTTGACCTGAAAGAGCTCGCCAGCAATAGCAGTGGGGTAATCGCCACCGACGCGACAACTCCTAAACCCGGAGTCATCTCGGCACCGTGGGAGCCAACCACCAAACCGGTGATCGGAGCAATAAATGGCGTGGCCGTCACCGGGGGGTTTGAACTGGCGCTGCAATGTGATTTTCTGATCGGATCGGAACGGGCTGCGTTTGGCGATACGCACGCTCGGGTCGGCATCCTTCCCGGATGGGGATTGTCGGTGCTGTTGCCACAAGCCATCGGGATTCGTCGGGCCATCGAAATGAGCCTGACCGGCAACTTTATGAGCGCCGCTGAAGCGTTACACCTGGGCCTGGTCAATCACGTAACAGCTCACGAGGAGTTGATGCCAACGGCACGCAAGCTCGCAACCGATATTGCGGCCAATAACACACCCGCAATTCGAGCGTTGCTGGCCAGTTATCGAACCATTCACACGATGACCGTCGCTGACGGTTTGCAACACGAGTTGCAAGTCAATCGAGATTTCATGTCCACGTTCAACGCAGCGGATTTCGCGAAACGCCGATCTGCGATTACTGACAGGGGTCGTACACAGATCACCTAGACAACTCAAGGTAAGGTGCCATCGACGTCCCGTTCGAAAGGAACACTCATATGCTGCAAGCAGGCACACCTGCACCGGCCTTCGAGCTACCAGATTCCGATGGCAACACCGTCAGCCTCGCCGCACAGGCCGGGCATTGGGTGTTGTTCTGGTGGTACCCGAAAGCTTCTACCCCTGGTTGAACGCTGCAACTCCAGGCTCTGCGTGACAGAGCCCAAGCGTTCACCGATGCTGATTGCGTGGTGCTTGGCGCCTCGTTTGACAACGCGCAAGACAACAAAGCCTTTAAGGATACGAACAACTTCGAGTACCCGTTGTTGTCGGCCGACAAAGCAACCGTGGGCGCCGCCTACGAGGTGACCCGTGCTGACGATCATCCGTACGCAAACTTTCCTGAACGATTCTCGTATCTGATCGACCCAACAGGCGTCATTCGTGTCGCGTACGACGTAAAAGACCCAGCAGGTCATGCAGAAGTTGTGCTGGCTGACCTGGCAAACCTGAAGTAGTCCAGCCGGTTTGTGCGTTTACGTCAGCTACAGCTGCCGTAAGCGCACAGACAATTCGCACAGACAATTCGCACAGACAAATCGCACAGGCAAATCGCACAGACGGAACTTCCGGCCACGCCTAGTTGGACTGAACCAATTCCAACAAGTGCGATGAAGGCCGGGCCCCAAGTCGGCTGATGACTTCGCCAGCAGCAAGGCTGCCCAACTCGGCGCAACGACGCATCGGTAAACCCGAACAAAACCCGTGGAGGAAACCGCCAGCGTATGCATCGCCGGCACCTGTGGTGTCGACCACCTTCGGAGTGACCTTCAACGGCACAAACTGCACCTCACCGTTGCACACCACAACCGAGCCCTGCGCCCCAAGCGTGATCGCCGCGATCTCGCATCGCTGGCCAATCAACAGCAACGCCTTGTCCATATCTTCGGTACCAACCAAGGACTGCAATTCGGCCTCGTTGCCGAACACGATATCGACTGATTCGGTGAGCAGCTCTAACCACTCGTCACGAAATCGATCCACGCAGAACGGGTCGGCTAACGACAACGAGAAGCGTTGCCCGGCCTGATGGACGACGTCGATGGCGTGGTGCAATCCGTCTCGGGCGCGGAGTTCGTCCCACAGATACCCTTCCAAATAGGTAACTTGCGCGCCGCTCAGCACAGCCTCGTCCATATCGGATACCCGCAGACCACGAGCAGCCCCCAGATAGGTTGCCATCGTTCGCTCCGCATCGGGAGTGACGTTGATCATGGATCGCCCCGTGGGGTCCGAGGAATCGTCAGCTCGGCTGGTTGTGAACGACACGCCCACCGAGTGGATATCGTCAACGAAGGTGTCTCCCAAGGGATCGTTACGGACCTTGCCAATAAACGCGGCCGGCGTACCCAGCATGGCGGCAACTACAGCAGTGTTTGCTGCGGATCCGCCCGAGATCTGCGTCAACACATCGCCACCTCGAAGTGCTCGCTCGGCCATGCCGTCATAGATCGCAACACCCTTGTCGGCATCGACCAGCTCCATGATTCCTTTGACGAGGCCATGATGATTGAGGAACGCATCATCGGAGTGCCCCAGCACGTCCACGATCGCGTGTCCAATAGTCACTAACTGTGGGCTGCTCACAGTGGAGAAACCCTAGTAGCCCAACCGTCACAAAACTCACACACTCGTCGACGGTGTCAGACTGGCCCAATGAGTTCTGGTTCTGCCCCGATTGCCGCCCCCGCTGACTCCGCTGCTGACTCCTCTGGAGACGCTCCAAACCCGTATCGCTTGCCTCGCACGGTTGTCCCGTCACGATACGACCTCACGATTTCGCCGGATCTGCAAGGCCGGACCTTTGTCGGCCGCGTCACTGTCACCGTCGACGTACACGAGCCACTTGCCCAAATTGTCTGTAATGCCAATGAGCTTGAGGTAAGCAAAGCTTGGGCGGTCGATGCGTCGGGTTCCCGAACCTCGGCGACGGGCATTGTTCATGATGCTGAATCAGAACGGGTCACCCTCACGATGGAACGGACGATTCCAGTTGGCGAAGCCAAAGTGACGTTTGAGTTTGTTGGCACCTTGAACGACAAGTTGGCCGGGTTTTATGCGTCGACGTACACCGATGATGCCGACGTGGTGCACACCATTGCTGCAACCCAGTTCGAATCGACCGATGCTCGAAAGGCGTTCCCATGCTGGGATGAACCTGACCTCAAAGCCGTCTTCAGTGTCACCTTGGTGGTCGATGCCGAGCTCACGGCCGTCTCCAACGAACCAATCAAACACGAAAGCGTGTTGGCTTCGGGCAAACGAAACGTCACGTTTGAAGACTCGATGATCATGAGCACCTATCTCGTGTGCTTTGTGATCGGCGAACTG
>JANMEI010000558.1:0-5493 GCA_031376865.1 Acidimicrobiia bacterium
GTTCTTCTTTCTTTGCGGGTTTGACGAGCACACCAGGTGGGTAGGGAACGGGTATGGTCACTTCCGTTGCTGTTGAAAATGCAAACTGTACATACTGCTTCAACGATGCTCGGGAGCGGCTGCTGCAACACCCGGCTGTCCAGCGCGTCGAACTGGATCAATCCAACGGTTGTCTCGAAGTTGAGCATGGATTTTCTGATCCACGATCGGTGACTGACCTCCTTCAGCAAACACTGCGAGGATGGATGGTGGCTAGTAATGGGGAAGTTGAGATGGTCGCTACCGAGCCAACACTCACGCGCAGCTGCGTTACGCACAACTGAAACTGCGTTACCCACAACTAAAATCAGACACTGCAACTAAAATCAGACACGGCAACTAAAATCAGACACTGCCGGAGGGTATCTCTCGCGTGTCAGCTTCGCTCACGGATTGGTCGAGCGCTACTTTCAAGCGGTCGAGCGTGTCGTTATCCAAGTTGGCATACACCAACCTGGCCCCAGCGAACCTTTCAACTTCGCGAATCAACGCGGCCCGATCAAGGTTGGTCACCAGCAGCGCAACGATGACCGTGCCTGGCTCCGCTGCAGTGCGGAACCATTCAACCCACTCATCACGAATACCGACATCTACAACTTGAGCCGCGACTGCACCGACTGAAGCGCCAACGGCTATTCCTGCCACCCAGCCAAGCGGCCCGCCAACGAGGAGTCCAAACAACCCTGCCCACATTGCGCCCGACATAGCTGTTCGACCCAGTTGCAAATCAACTGTTTCAACGACAGCGGTTCGGCCCTGCTCAGTTTTTGAAATCACGACGGCATCCTTGAGGTCAAACGCCCGTCGAGCAGCTAACCCGGCGGCGGCAGTCAAAAACTCTTTCGAACGAAACGAATCGGCAAACGAAATTCCGACAAGAGTTTCAGCAGGCTTCGACCTTCCTGCGTTTCCGGTGGCGGTAACCACATCTTCTGGGCTCATGTCAGTGTGACTCGATGAACGAGGTGGTCCGAGACTGCACGGTATCGGCCAGATGGGTCGCCTTTTCGGCAATGAGCGATCCTACGTTGCTTGCCAGTTCGGTACCACGGTCGGTCAAAGAGTCGTGCGTTCCGTGTTGGCTCAGCGAGGCAGTAACAGAGTGAAGCTTTTGGTTCGCATGTTTTGCTCCCCGTTTTGCTCGCCAGGTCAATGAAGGAGAACCATTGCGGTCGACAGCAGCCATGAGCAACCCACCGAAGAGAGCTAAGTTCTTAAAGAACTGAATTCGTTGAGCAGATTTGATGGTCGGATCAGTCTCTTCCCAGAACCGATGTGCCATCAACGTAGTCGGAACCAAGCTCACTGCGAGAGCAGTTGAGGCAACTCGGGGAACCCGGCCAGCAGATAACAGCAATCCAGCGGAGAGTTGAAGAGCACCGTTGAGTCGCACCAGTTGTTGTGGCGACCGATTTACGCCCCAGCTCTTCATCACGGGCGTCACTTTCTCGACCTCGTCAGCGTTCAGCCCTGGGTGACGGAGTGCGTCCACTCCGCCTGCAACAAACAGGGGAGCGAGACAGGATCGTGCGAGCGAATGAAGTGGGTCCATATAGCCCCCTTACCCAATCGGATTAGCTTCCAAACCTCGGCCAGGCTATTCACTACAACGCGAGCACGTTTGTTTGTTGCCCGAACACAGCAAGTATTGCTCGCAACGCACACTCCGTATCGTCGCTGTTGCGGACTGCCACAGTTGTGATTCCCATGGTCCGGATGGATGCATCGTTGCCCCCATCTTGAAGTTGATCGCCGAAATAGACAACCGCATCAGTGTTCAACGACAGCAGGGAGAGCAAGCGTTTCATTCCATAGGCCTTATTGATGCCAAGACGAGTGACGTCCACCGAGGTTGAACCGCCCGCCTTCACGTCGAAGGTTGGCAACCGCAGCGCGGCATACTCGCGCAACGAGCGCTTCTTGACTCCAGTGGGGTCCCATGCGTACTTAGCAGACGGTGGGGCGAGCTGGCCGAGGGCGGAGAACGTGATCTGGCTGCCCCGATCTTCAATGATGGCGCCCGCAGGTGACGCTTCCCAGAGCCCGAGCGTGTGGGCACCTTGAGTCAGCACGCTCACAATCAGTTGCTTGTCTTCGTTGCTGAGATCTTCTGCATACTGTTGCACCCACTGGTTCGTCGAAGCGTCGAACAAGTAGTAGCGGGTTCCAGATGTTGGCATCAGGTGCAGCCTCGTAAGCAAATCGGCGGGAACCTGCAGCTGGTCAATCACTTGAGACTCGAACTGTTCCCAGCGACCACCGGAAATGATGCACACCTGAAAGTTACACAACAGCTCACCGAGTAACTGAGCCATCAAGGGCGAGATCGGGGACTTGGTGACTGCCAGGGTGTCATCCAGGTCGAATGCGATCAACGATGGCGGGGTGAACAGTGAAGGGGAGGCGGTCATAGTTGGCGTACGAGTGAATCTTCGTGAGTTTTCAGCGCTACAACGACCGCTTGGGCGGTCTCCGTCGCGCTGTCAGGGTTTTGCCCAGTGACCAGTCGACCATCGGTAGCGATGTGCGATTCAAAGTGCGGTGCAGCAGTCATCAGTGCACCTCGTTGTTCGAGTATCGAACTCAGCAGAAAGGGAACCTCGTCGGCCAGACCGGCAGCAACCTCTTCATCATTAGTAAAGGCCGCCACCTTCTTCCCCGCCACGAGATATTGACCGGTTGACAGCTTCAAGTTGATCAACCCCGCTGGTCCATGGCATACAGCAGAAACGACCCCGCCGCGATTGTAAATAGACATAGCTATCGCACCGAGCGAAGCATCAGCTGGAAAGTCCCACATCGCTCCGTGGCCACCAACAAAGAAGATTGCATCGAACTCGTCGGCGTTGACAGCGCTAGCTGCTTGGGTATCGGGGCCTTTTTCACTGAACGTATTGAGAAACTCAACTTGTATTGGATCGTCGAGATCGACACCATCCATACGGGCGAAGCCTCCCTTAGGAGACGTCCACGACAAGTCATAACCGGCCTGCGTGAACACGTTCCACGGATGGGCTGCTTCTGGGAGATACCAACCCGTTTTGAGCCCGGTATTGCCCAGTTGTTCGTGATTAGTGAGAACCATCAGGATCTTTTTGTTCATGGGGACCTGTTACCCGTTCAGCCAGGACTCAAACCCGCACTTCACGCTCAAACTTCACCCGAGGTGTTTAAGGTTCACCCCACTGGGTATGAAATTCGTTTCATACGGTCTTCGGGCTGTCCAGACGAACAGGAACGATCATGGGAATAGTTGACGAACTTAAAGCTCGGGTAAAGGAAGCCGCTGGTGCACTCTCGGGGAACAAGAAATTGAAACGTGATGGCAAGGCTGATCACGTGGCAGGAAAGACCAAAGACATCATTGATACAGCTTCTCGCAAGGCCAACGATGCGGTAGACGCCGCCCGTGGGGACCATTCCAAACCATAACCAGATTGGGGCCGGGGTCACTCGGCCCCTCACGGTTTCGACTTCGTATCCTTGATAAGGGTCGCCAGTGCGTCCGAGATGCCTCGGTGAAAAGTCGGATACGCGCAGATCATGGAGTCGAGGCGTTCCAGCTTTACTTGCTCATGAACCGCAAGGGTGAGCAAACCCAGCACTTCACCACCAGTTGGTGAAACGACCGTTGCTCCGACGATCGCTCGCTGTTTCATGTCCGCAACCAGTTTGATGAAACCTCCAGCTGGCACTTGGTGAATCCACCCTCGCGCGGTCGATGCGACCTCGACGAAACCAATCCCCACATCAAGTCCCGCTTCTTGTGCGCTTCGTTCGGTCATGCCGACCGAGCCAACTTCAGGATCGGTGAAGGTGACCCGTGGAACGGCGCTGTAGTTCGCTGGGTTGACAGGCTCGTTGAGTATTGCAGCGGTGGCTATTCGGCTTTGGTACATCGCCATATGAGTGAACGCCCCGTGGCCGGTGATGTCCCCCACCGCCCATAAGTTGTCACCAGCCCTCATTGTCGCATCAGTGGTGAGGCTCGGCGCATCAGTATGCATACCGATTGTTTCTAAACCGAGCTGCGTGAGATCGGGTGCCCTCCCAGTGGCCACTAATAAACGCTCCGCAATGAGAACCTGCCCGGTATCGAGTGTCACCTGAAACTCGTCATCGGCATATACAACGTTGGTGGTCTGCACCCCGGTGAGTATCGCCGCACCATCGAGCTCCATAGCTCGCCGGATAACGGCATCAACCTCTGGTTCTTCGACACCAAGAAGCCTGGCTGAGCTGTCGATGATCGTTACCTTGACACCAAAACGTGCCAGCACCTGGCTGAGTTCCACACCAATAGCTCCACCACCAATGACAATGACTGACTGCGGGAGAACCGCAGCTTCGATCACGTCGTGGTTGGTCCAGTACGGGGTAGTACTCAGTCCCGGAATGGGCGGAATCGTTGGCCGGGCACCGGTTGCTAACACGATCGCTCGCTTCGCTCGGAATCGTTGATCACCGCACACCGTTACCCCGGGTCCGTCTAATCGTCCGTGTCCCCGCACGAAGATTCCGCCTTTGTCCTCAAACCGTTTGACGGCCACCGAGTCGTCCCAGTTGTCGGTGGCGTCGCGGCGTATGCGTGCGGCCACCGGTTCCCAATGAGGTGTCACGATGACCTCGCCTGCCACTCCCGGGATACGTCGCGCCTCGGCGAGAAGGTTGGCAGCGCGGATCATCATCTTGGACGGCACGCAACCCCAGTAGGGGCACTCACCTCCCACTAAGGATGCCTCGATACCGACGACGCGAAGACCAGCTTCGGCAAGGTTCCCCGCAACGTCCTCACCGCCTGGACCAAGGCCAATGACGACCACATCAACTTCGACTTCGTTCACACGTCGCCTATGCCCGTAGCTGCTGCAGTTCAAACAACCCATGCGGTTCGTGTTTCGGATCAACCCATCGCGGGTATCTCCTGGTTCCAACTACCACCCAACCACCTCCCAACTCCCCCAGACGAGTTCCACACGTCTCAGTACGAACCAGCAACAGAAGTCAAAGGAAACGCCGCAATGATCGAATTTCGGTCGGTAACTAAACAATTTGCCGACGGCACGGTCGCGGTCAACGAGTTCAGTCTCAGCCTGCCATCACATCAAGCAACCGTCCTCGTCGGATCCTCTGGTTGCGGCAAAACCACCATTCTTCGAATGATCAACCGCATGATCGAACCTACTTCGGGGGAGATCCTCATTGATGGCGTGGACATCACGACGCGGAACAAGGTCGAACTGCGTCGCAGTATTGGTTACGTGTTGCAAGCGGGTGGGCTTCTTCCGCACCGAACCGTCTTGGACAACATCGCGACCGTGCCAATTCTCAATGGTGTTGCCAAGCGCGAAGCCAGGCGAAGTGCCTATGTGTACCTACAAACGGTTGGTTTGGATTCGTCGCTCGCTGACAAGTACCCCCGTCAATTGTCCGGCGGTCAGCAGCAGCGGGTCG
>JANMEI010000560.1:0-1587 GCA_031376865.1 Acidimicrobiia bacterium
GTTGCCGAGACGCTCGACAAGGACCGTCGGCCGCTCCGACAGGGCGGACGATTCGAGTCGCTGCTGCGCGCCGGGCGGTTCGTGGTGACCGCGGAGATCAACCCGCCTGACAGCAGCGACGCCGCCGCTGTCCTTGCCCAAATAGGGCCGCTCGCCGGTGTGCTTGACGCGGTCCATATCAGCGACAACTCGCTCGCTTCGCCTCATATGTGTGGTTTGGCGATAGCAGCGCTGATCGAGCGGATTGGGATTGAGACGATTCTGCACATGACGTGTCGCGATCGGAACCGCAACATGCTCCAGGCCGATCTGCTGGGGGCGGCGGCGCTTGGGATCAAGAACGTACTTTGTCTGACGGGCGATCATCCCTCGATCGGCGACCATCCGGCTGCCAAACCCGTCTTCGACCTCGACGCCATCAGTTGGATCGACACGGCGCGACATCTGCGCGATAGCTCGACGTTTCCGTCAGGCCGAATTCTTGATGTAGCCCCCAACATGCTGATTGGTGCGGGGGCCGAACCAACAGCAGCACCGCTCGAGTTTCGGCCGCACCGGCTGGCGGCGAAGGTGGCGGCTGGGATCGACTTCGCCGTTACCCAGGTCGTCTACGACATGGAGTTGTTGGCTGACTTCATGAAAAAAGTGCGTGACTTGGGCCTCGACCAAAAGATCTACATTCTCGTATCGGTCGGAGCCCTGGCGGGTCCGGCAATGGCGAGGGGAATGAACAGCTCCACTCCCGGGATCGTGGTCCCGGAGCACGTAATCAAACGTCTCGATGGTGCCCCAAAGGGCAAGCGTCGCGACGAGGGTTTACGAATTTGTGTCGAACAGATCGAGCAACTCCGAGAGATGCCGGGCATCGCTGGCATCGACATCATGGATGTTGACCCCTCCCGATACCTTGAAGTCATTGAAGCCGCCCACCTCACCGAACGACCGCTTGCTGCAAGGTGATCCAACACCTACCCGATCGGATGACACTGAAAATGGAAGCGATGAACGCGAAACCTGAAGAAGAGACCCCACGAGGAAGCTTTACAGCCGACCAGCTTGGCCTTGTTCGGCGGCAGATCTCGATGTGGGAAAACAATTGCGACGACGTTGGGGCCGCCAACGACTGGTGCGCCGATGGGGAGCTCACTGCCCCGCGCGGCGTTCGCGTGGCCGCTGGAGATCTCGCCGACACGATTCGGGCGTGGCACGAAGTGCTCACAGACCTGTACATCGAACTCACGGCACTGTTTGCCTCACCGGACGGAAACTGGTTGGCCGTCGAGTGGTCATGGCACTGCACTCGGCGTCACGATATGGCGAGAAGTATCACCCCGGATGCCATTGTCGTCGAGTTCCGTGACGGGAAAATCGCCAGCTGGCGGGAGTACTTCGACACGTTCGGTTCGATCGAATTCGACTAGCGCTCGCCGCAGGGCGCTTGCATCGTCAGCGAATTGTGTGGTGCCTCCCCTCGGATTCGAACCGAGAACCTGCGGATTAAGAGTCCGTTGCTCTGCCATTGAGCTAGAGAGGCATATGTAGTTGCTCGGTTGCTGAGCGCAGCAAGCTAACTAAAGCAAGCTGCGT
>JANMEI010000629.1:0-8858 GCA_031376865.1 Acidimicrobiia bacterium
AAGCTGTTGCAGAGCATGTACATCTTTAAGAATGCGCGTATTGGTGGCGAGGTGACCTGCCATCAAGATGCAACGTTTCTCTATACCGATCCAATCACCTGCACCGGGTTTTGGTTTGCCATCGAAGATGCAACATTGGAAAACGGATGCCTATGGGCGATTCCGGGTGGACATCGGACTGCTTTAGAAAAGCGGTTTGTGCGCAACGATCCAGCCGATGATCATGCCGGAACCAGTTTCGAAGTGCACACAGCGCCGATCTCCACCGATGGGGCGGTGCCGCTTGAAGCGCCGGCTGGAACGCTGGTGGTGCTGCACGGGTTGCTGCCGCACTTCTCGGGGCCAAATCGGTCGGACAAGAAGCGCGATGCTTACTCGTTGCATGTGATCGATGGTGACGCCGAGTACCCGGCCGAAAACTGGCTTCAGCGCGGTCCTGATCAACCGTTGCGAGGGTTTGCGGCAATATAGGCACGTACTACCGACGCTGTTGTGTTGACGTCGAATTGATGTGCCAGCCACGTTGCGCCAGCCCGCTCCATTTGGGTTTCGGTGGCCACGGTTCCTGACGTCGGTTTATTCCAGACGACGACGTCGAAGTTGTCGAGCGAGCCGCGTTCAACGTGAATCAATTCGAGTAATCGCTTTACGCCATCGAGGTCCATTTCAATCGGGAAGATCCCCTCGTACTTTGCTGCTCGGCGGGCAGGTTTGCCAGCTGTGCCACGCACCGCGAACCAGAAGGGAGGCCGGGGTGATTGAACTGGCCGTGGGCCAAACAGCACATCATCGGAGGTGAAATGGGTGCCATGGTGATGAACCAAGCCGTTGGAGAGCCATCCGTCGATGAGCATCAGGCTCTCATCTAATCGTTCGGCCCGGATCTTCGGATCGGTTTCCTCACCGAATCGGCTGAGCTCGCCGCCAGAATCAACCCCGAGGCCGAATCCCATCGTGAGGCGGCCTTGGCTGAGATGGTCGAGCGTGCAGATCTCGCGTGCCAGCTTGATCGGTCGACGGCGTGTCAGCGGCGTGACCAACGGGCCGATACGAACGCGTGAGGTGGTCATGGCCACTGCCGCCAAGCAGATCCATGGATCAGCGATGTCAATCGCCTGATCTCGGGGCCGTAGGACGTGATCCCACAGAAAGAAGCCCTGCCAGCCAGCCGCTTCTGCTTCTGCTGCAAGATCGGCAAGAAGTCGAGGGTTGCTCAACTCGCCGAACGGTGGCAGATACAACAGATGCTTGAGTGTCATCTGTTCATTCTGCCCCCGTTTGTAGGTTGTCAAGGATCGTTCGGTCGGGCTTCGGAGTGTCGTGCTTCGGAGGTGTCGTGCTTCGACGTGTGGGTGTGTGTGTTTGGGGAGGTTGGGGCAGCCGCTTTTAAGCGGCTTGTTGGTTGGTGTTGGTTTCGTGTTGGTGGGGGTGGTGGCCTTGTTGGCCGGTGCAGAGTGGGATGAAGTTTTCGATGTTGCTGTTGCCGCCGTGTTCGGAATAGATCACGTGGTGTGCTTCGCATTGGGTGGCGGGCACGGTGCAACCGGGTGCGTGACACGTTTCGTAGTAGGTCAGCATCGCGAGGTGTTGGAGTGGTGTGGCGACCCGGTTGTTGCGTCCGAATTTGAGGTTGGCGATCTTGGTGCTGTCTCGGATGGCTGCGTACATGTCGGCTCGTGCGGCGAGTTTCATAGCGTCGTTGGTGGGGATGGGTTGGTGGGGGACCACATGGGCGTTGAGGGTGTCGGCTTCGATGATGACTATCACGGCTGGTCGATTGCCCCTGCGGAGCAGTGAGTGTTGGCTAACTCGTTGCCTTCGACGGGTGGGAGCACGATGTTGATGCCGATGCAATTGCCCCTGCGGAGCAGTGAGTAGATCTTGACGCTGCGACTGTTGTGGTGTTTCGTTTGCCCCTGCGGAGCAGTGAGATGATTCGCGTTGTACACGGGTTTCGTCAACAAACCGGCGGAAGTCATCTGCTGACTTACCATCGACTGCGCCCAGTAGTTCAGTGGCAAGTTCGGGTTTGAGGTGCGACACTTTCGCTAAATGTTCGGTTGAAACTGAGCCGTTCGCGAGCGAAGCCAATGCTGACGGGTGTTGCTCAACAACTTTCGCAGCCCGCCGCAGTTCATGTGCCTGACTGGTTGATACCCCAGTGGCGCGGATGATCGCGGCGGTGGTGTCACGCCCAGCTTCCAACTGGGTGACCAGCACGACTTTCACAGCAGTAATCGATCGGCTGAGTCGTTCCAACATGATCAACCCTTCACGTGATTGTTCAGGATTCCATCCAACCACAACCGCCGGATCCAGCACCAGGCCGGCCCAATCGCCCAGGACCGTTTCACAACACTGACTGGCATGCTCAGCCTGATACTGCTCCAACGCTGCAGCCAGTGCCGCTGGCCCGGTGTCTGTGTGGATCGCCATCTCCATGCACATATGGTAGACGAACGCCAGTTCGTATATCAACCCAAAACGAACAAATGTTTTCCAACGAATGGTGCTAGCGGCGGCGTAGTGCCGATGCCAACTCGTGTTGTTCTGAATCGGTCAACTCGCGATGGTCGCCGGGCATGAGGCCCAACGCGAACACGTCGAGATGCAAGATTGACCGTCGGATCAGCCGCAGGCAGGGGAGGCCTACTGCAGCAGTCATTTTGCGAACCTGTCGATTTCGGCCTTCGGTCAACGTGAGTTCAATCCAACTGGTCGGCACGCTCACTCGATGTCGGATGGGTGGGTGGCGATCCCACAAACCAGCCGGTTCCGCGATCGCCCGTGCCGTGGCGGGCAGCGTTGGTTTGCCCTCAAGCGTGACACCAGTTTCTAGTGTGCGGAGCGCTTCAGGGGTAACAGAACCTTCTACTTGAGCAACATACGCGCGCTGATGATTGAATGCCGGATCCAGTAAGCGGGTTCGAAACAAACCCTCTGTCGAGAGGATCAGCAAGCCTTCTGAATCTCGATCCAAGCGCCCGATCGGCCAGACTCGATCGTCGGCGATGAATGGTGCCAGCGTCACCTGCCCATCTTTAGCGTTGGCCGGAGCGGTGAATCGGGTAATCACATCAAACGGTTTGTTAAAGACCAACGTCGTCATCTATCAACCAATGTGAAGGGTGTGGCCAGATTCTGGCTGCGGCACTACTTCGCCGATGACGGCGGCTTGATGGCCGGTTGCCAACAACTCGGCTAACACGTCGTCGGCTTGATCAGCAGCAATGCACAACGCCAGACCGCCGCTCGTCTGCGGATCAGCCAACAGGTGTAGCGAGTCCGTTCCGGGATCGTTCTCCAAGAACGGCAATACGTACTCCAGGTTGCGTCCCGTTCCACCGGGTATGGCCCCTTGCGCCAGCAGGTCGGCTACACCCGGGAACAATGGAATTGCTGATTGCACTAACCGAATTTGCACATTGCTTGCCGCTGCCACCCGATGCAAGTGGCCGAGCAGGCCAAATCCGGTGATGTCGGTCCCGGCCTTGATCATATGTGCACGTGCTATACGGGCTGCTTCATCGTTCAACCGAGTCATGGACTGAACAGCAGCGGTGTAACTATCGAACAAGGACCCACCTGGCAGTGCGTCAGCTGCGGCTGATCGTTTCAAAGCCGTGGTAATCAGGCCAGCCCCGATTGGCTTTGTAAGGATAACCAATTGGCCGGCAGTAGCTCCATCGTTGGAGATAATGCGATCAGGATGAACCTCGCCGACCACGCTTTGACCATAAAAAGGCTCAGCGGAATCAATCGTATGTCCACCGACAACTATCCATTTGCCTCGTTCGGCTACTTCAGAAGCTCCGGCAAACACATCGGCCAACAAATCGAGATCCAACGTATCCACCGGCCAGCCAGCGATGTTCAACGCAAACATCGGCGTGCCGCCCATGGCGTACACATCGCTCGATGAGTTAGCTGCCGCGATAGCGCCCCACGTGCGCGGATCATCGACTACCGGCGTGAATACGTCAACGGTGGCAACCAAGGCACGATCGTCAGCGACGCGCCAAACGGCAGCATCGTCGCCGGTGGCGGTGCCGATGATCAGGTCAGGATGACTAGGAGAGGGCAAATGGCGCAACACGTGCGCCAGCTCGGTGGCACCGAGTTTGCAGGCTCAACCAGCTCCGTGGCTATAGGCGCTGAGACGGATAGGGTTCGTTGAACCAACTTCGGACATGACTTACCCAGTCTGCCCGATGGACGGTGCTTGCATGTCGCAGTGATTCTTCTGCTACGAACAGACCTATGAGTTTGCTGAGTAGCACCGTCAACGCCAATGAGGTGTCCTTCACCTACCTCCACACTCCGGAGATGGAGGATCGATCACGACCGCTAGCCCTCTGCCTGCATGGTTTCCCAGACACGCCCCACACGTTCCGTCATCTGATGCCCGAATTGGTTGCTGTTGGATATCGGCCCGTCGCTGCGTTCCAGCGAGGATATGCGCCAACGCACGTGCCGGTTGATGGTCGATTTCAGACCGCGGTCCTCGGGGTTGATGCCAACGCGCTGCATCACGAGTTGGGAGGCGATGAAAGGGCGGTCATCATCGGGCACGACTGGGGTGCTCCAGCCACCTACTGCGCGGTGAACGCCGAGCCGCAACGATGGTCACGGGTGGTGGGCATGGCGGTCCCTCCGGGGGGAATCATTGCCCAGGCGATGTTGAATCCGCAGCAAGTCAAACGCAGCTGGTACATGTTCTTCTTTCAACACTTCCTGTCAGACATGGTGGTGCCGCTGAATGACCTTGCCTTCATGGACATGCTGTGGGCCGACTGGTCGCCCGGCTACGACGCTACCGAAGACCTCGCTCATCTGAAGACCGCTCTGAAGGAACCCGCGAATCTCTCGGCAGCCCTGGGCTACTACCGCGCCGCGTTAGGAGATGGTTTAAAAGATCCAGCGCTCGATGGCGTTCAAGCAGGAGGTGGTCAGCCCATTGCGCAACCGACGTTGTATCTGCACGGTGCCCACGATGGATGCATCGGCGCTGAGTTTGCCGCCGGAGCATCTGCGGCGTTCACCACACCGGACTCTCGCATCGAAGTTGTTCCACAGACCGGCCATTTCCTGCATCTCGAACGGCCGGAAGTCGTCAACCGTCTGATCGTGGACTTTCTGAGCGAGTAACGGTGAGCGTCGACTCACCGCCAGTCATAAAGAATTGATGACCGCAAAGGGATGCAAAGCGGGCAAACTGTTTCGATGGATTCACTCGGTTCGGCGGCACAAGCACTTCGAGAGGCGATCAGTCGAGCGCAAGTTGGCCTGACTGATCGCGATTCGCTCGTCGAGGTATTGCTGTTGGCGGCGGTGGCCGGCGAGCATGTACTTGTCGTTGGGCCCCCGGGTACCGCAAAGTCACAAGCGGTCCGCCGGGTGGCTGGAGAACTGGGCGGATCGTACTTTGAGTATCTGCTTGGCAAGTTCACCGAGCCCAACGAAGTGTTTGGCCCCGTCGATCTTCGGAAACTGCGCGAAGGCGTGGTGGAGATTGAAACCACAGGAATGTTGCCTAGCGCCGAGATCGTCTTCCTCGACGAAGTGTTCCTTGGATCAAGCGCGATCCTCAACACCTTGCTGGGTGTGCTCAACGAACGCGTTTTCCGACGGGGGGCGACGGTCACCTCAGTCCCGCTTCGGTTATGCGTGGGTGCATCAAACCGTCTTCCTGACGATGCAGTTCTTGCTGCGTTCGCTGATCGTTTCCTGGTGCGGGTGTTTGTCGACCCGATTGCCGATTCCAGTCTGGAAGATTTGTTGGCCACCGGATGGAATGCGCAACAACTTCCACCCGCAGCTCCAATCGGAATAGATGTCCTTGATCAACTGGGCAAAGCTCGTTTGGCGTGTGACCTGTCGGCGGTGCGGCCAAGTTTGGCAGCAGCAATTCGTCGCCTCCGATCGGCGGGGATCAACATCACTGATCGGCGCGCTGTCCGTAGCCAATCGTTGATTGCAGCGGCGGCCGCGATCGATGGTCGAACCACGGCAACCGCAGCTGATCTGTGGCCGCTTCCGTTGATAGTTCCGACAGCGGACGCCCAGCCGGTTGCTCGTGATGCCCTTGGCGATCTGCTCGATGCCACCCGCAACGGTGTCTTGGGTGCAGCGGCAGAGGAACTGTCGGGTGGAACGGCGGCACGGGCCGATCGGCTGACCGCTGCTGCGGCTCGAGTTATTGGTGAGCTTCCTCAACCAATCAATACCGATGCGCGCTTACAAGTTGAGTCGCTCCTGCGAGAAATCGATGCTGGATTTGTCATTGAGGCACTTCCGGCCAGACTTGCCGACGCTCGGAAACATCTCCTCAGCGCGCTTGCGACCTAGCGGTGGCGGTTCCGAAGGTACAGCTCGAGTGGGTGGTTCGCGAACCGCCACTTGCGCCGATCGCGATGTTGTGCCGTGGGCTTGCCGCGTCGACGCTCGCCAAGTCGTTGTTCTACGACGAAGCGAGGCGCTTGTCATGTGTGCTGGTGGGATCGGGCGATGTATTGCTGGCTATTGGTGATGACCTGCCCTGGATCGATGGGGCGACGTGGCTCGGGCGAATCGATGGACTCCTTCTTCCCACCACGTTGAAGCCTGCAGTGGCAACGACGATCGTGCTCGATGCATTGTTTGCCAATCGACAACGGACGAGTATCGCAGTCGTCACCCCGCATATTGCATTGGTTGCAGTCATGCCCGTGGGTCCGCCTTCGCTTGACGTTTTGGCTGCAGGTGCAGGTATCGCGATGGGGCAATCGTGATCGAGCTGTCCCAACGTCGTCGAGTGCTGACCGAGTCTTTGGCGTTTCTGGCAGAGGATCTCGTTGAATTCCTGGTGCCGCTACTGGAGCGAGTCGCGTTGTTGGTCGACGAAGCATCCAGCGAATCCGAACGCGGCGATGAGCCGAACGGCTTCGAGGGTTTGGCTGCCCGTGGTCCGCTGGACCGGCTGCTGCTATCTGAGTGGCTGCTGGCGTCGGAAGAACCCGACGAGTTTGTGCGCCGCTTCGCCAGCTCGGAGTTGTCGTACTTACAAGTTGATCGTGAACGACCGGCAAGCACTGCGCGCATAGAAGTGTTGGTCGACAGCGGTCCGCTGTGCATGGGCGCATCTCGACTGGCGTTTTTGATCGTGATGACCGTGCTCGCCCAACGAGCAACCGAGCTCGGGGTTCCCTTTGCGCTTGGCGTACTTGGTGATGAACCAGGTACGTATCGAGAAGGAGAGCTGTCTGATTTGTTTGCTGGTTGGCTGAAGTCTCGCCGATCGTTCCTTGCCGATGTCGAGCACATTGAGGAGTGGCTGGACAGCGGAGAAGTCGATGCCAAACGGTGGCTTCTGACGAGTCAGATCCCCAACTCACCGCTTCGCCAAAGCCGCGTCGTGCGAGCTGAAGCCTCGACGTGGACCGAACACGGCGTGTCCAACATCTCGATTTGGGTAGACAAACGATCCGCGACGTTGCCGATAGTTGACCCTACCTCGGCAGTGCGACTGTTGCGTGGGTTCGGACTTCGCAAACAAGCGGTTGCTGCCCGTGATGACCTGCATGCGGGGGCATTTTCGCTCCCTCGCTTTTGGACGCGCTCAACTCGACTGCTGCTCCGCACTACCAATCCCGATGTGTTGCTGTCCCTCCAAGTCGACGCAACCGGTGGAGTAAATCGAGGTGCTCGCCGTCACCAGTTTTCTGGCCCGGTCATCGCGGCGGGCGTGATCGGTGATCGAATCGTCGGTGCGGTGATTATCGGTGATGAGCTACGTATCCAGACATTGGGGAAATCGCTCGGCCGGTCTCACCATGTTGCGGTGTCACTGTCATCGTTGCCGTTCGATCCCTTCGGCGAACTCGAAACTGAGTTGCAGCCTCTGTTGTTTCAATCAGATTTTTTCTTGCGCGCTCGTGACAAATGGTTCACGATTGCCAATCACGACATCACTGAATCGAATGCCATCACCGTTGTCGGTAGCAACGTCAATGATCAGCCCCGGGTCGCCTTCGGCATTGGTCAAACGCTCTACGTAGATGGGCGAAGGATTGACCTCGACGAGAGTGTCCCAACCATGAACGACATTCGATTGGGTTCGCTTCGTTCGACCGTAGCGGTGAAGTGTGTCGGAGGTTGGAAGATCGTGACCGATACCGCCTCCAACGTTGTGCCTGTCGAGCCAGACGACACGATGATTGGCGTTGTCGACCTGATGGATGGCCCAGTGCTGGTAACACTGAGTGCTGCCGGTCATGTGTTGCGGCTTCGCTCGCACTACAAAGTCAAAACGCTCACGGCATTCTCTGGTTGGATAGGCGACTACAGCCTGCATCCGACATTGCCGCTCCTGGCTGTATCTCGAGGAGGGGCCAGCGGCGACGGGGTCCAAGGAGATATCGAAGTGCTACACCTCGGAACCGAAAAGATTGTCGCCACCATTCGTCAAAGTGACGACTCGTGAAGCGTCGCGAAAGCGTTCATCAGGGATCCATCGAGGCAATTGCCTTTGTGCTTGGTCCCGAAGCGATGTCCGAACACGACGCACATCAACGCGTTCTGGCCCTGTTCACCTCGGGGTCACGTTTGCTGCGTATGCCAGATGATCGATGGTTGCTGGTACTGGCTGCACCGGTTCGTCTGTTTGCCGACGCTGCACCCGGTTTGCCGTTCGTGTTGGATCGACACCGGTGGGTGGCAAGCCCCGATCTGTTCATGGAGGTCCATTCCAGCGAATCGCGCACGACCGGGATTGTTGCGTGGATTCGCGGCGGCGAACGACACGAAGCACGCTTAGATTCTTTGACGGTTCTCGATCCGTCTCAATGGCTGGACCTTGGCGTCCCAATCTTTGAAGGGAT
>JANMEI010000654.1:0-3085 GCA_031376865.1 Acidimicrobiia bacterium
CGATGCCGGTGCCGACGAACGAGACAGGGTGCGCGGGTTCACCCGTGTGGTGCGACAGATCCAACCGCCGACCGAGCCCCTACCGCTGCGGCGAGATGTCGAACGATTTCCGTACGTTCCTGCATCGCGCGCCGAGCGCGACGAACGATGCGATGAAGTGTTTTCTATTCAGGTGCAAGGGCTGGCGCAGCGGCTTCGGTCGACGGGCATCACCAAAGCAGTGATCGGTGTGTCGGGTGGGCTCGATTCAACCCAGGCGCTACTGGTATGTGTGCGTACTTTTGAACGATTGGGTTTACCCCGCACCAACATCCTGGCCTACACCATGCCCGGCTTCGCCACATCGGAGCGGACCCTCAACCAGGCCAACGAGCTCATGAAGGTGCTGGGTGTCAGCGCGCATACCATCGACATTCGGCCCAGCTGCCAACAGATGCTCCAAGACCTCCAGCACCCGTTTGTAGATGGTAAGCCAACGTACGATGTGACGTTTGAAAACGTGCAGGCCGGCGAACGCACTTCACATCTGTTCAGGTTGGCCAATCATCACGGTGGCCTGGTAGTTGGCACGGGCGATCTGTCCGAGCTCGCCCTCGGCTGGTGCACCTATGGGGTGGGTGATCAGATGAGCCACTACAACGTCAACTCATCAGTCCCGAAGACCCTCATCCAACACCTCATCCGATGGGAAGCTTCACGCGAAGACGAGGCCACCGCAGCGGTGTTGCGCGCCATTGTGGACACGGAGATTTCACCCGAGTTGGTTCCCGAACACGGCGACCCGTCCAAGGGGTCACAACCCACCCAACGCACCGAGGACACCATCGGCCCCTACGAGCTGCAAGACTTCGTGCTGTTTCACATCACCCGCTACGGATTTACCCCTCAAAGGTTGCTTACCTTGCCCAAGCGGCATGGAGTGATCTGGACCGCGGCACCTGGTCAGATCTGGTGCCCGAAGATCGTCGCAACGCTTACGATCTGGTGCTCATCAAGAAATGGATGACCGTGTTCCTGCAGCGCTTCTTCGGGCAAAGCCAATTCAAACGGTCGGCCATGCCCAACGGACCCAAGGTCGGATCGGGCGGCTCGTTGTCACCACGCGGCGATTGGCGTGCCCCCAGCGACGGCTCCGCAGCACCGTGGCTGGCCGAGCTGGAACGCAACGTCCCGTAAGAAAAATTGAGTGCCCAATTTTTGTGCAGACCTGCACAAAAATCGGGCAGTCGACTACTTGATGATCGACTGAATCTCGTCGATCGGAATACTGATCGGCGTGTTCTTCGTGACGATCCACGTTGGCCGCACACCCGGAATGATCGTGGTGACCACAATGGTGCTCTCGGTCGACAGCACAGCTTCAGCGATACCGCCCGGCGGTTTCGTGTTGATCAGAACGTAGCAACCAAGCGAATCTGACTGCGTTCGCCCAGCCTTCGTTGTTCCGCTCGCTCCGGGACCTTGACAGGTTGCTGACTCACCCGTGCTCAGCGTCAACGAGATCTTGCCAGGCGTGATGGTAAACGCCGCCTGCCACACTTCGTTCAGCGTGAGGGTTTCGCTCACGGTTCGATACGACGCGGGCGTCACATTGAAATATAAACGCTTCCCAACGATCGCAGCGATGTCACCCCCTCGCTCAATGGGAGGAGCGAACTGCCCATCAGGCGCACTCGCGCTGCCCTCAATCGACGCTTCGACATCGGCAGGGCTAGGCGGGGGCGGGCCCCCACCCTCCCCGGGAGGACAGTTTCTGAGACACGTGTTGCGCATCACCCAATCTGCATCACCGGTGCACTTCACCAAACGCAGAATCGTGACTCGCCCATCTGGTTGGGTCACCGGGTAGGCACCTCGAGGGTTGGTTCCGTATTCACACTGACGACCGGCTCCCCCACCAGAACCACCGCCTGCATCGGTTCCCTTCGTGCCCTCGTCGGCCCCATTCGTGTCACCAGCAGTCACACTCACATCAGGGTCGGTCCCATTCGCGCCGCCGAGGGCTGGAGACGTCAGCCAAACGCACCAGAACAGAACGACAAGTCGCCAGTTTTTGCCGTGTCTTCTTTCCATTTCCCCTCCTCCAACGTGAACGACCGCTGATACGCCGTTACCAACATGTCGGCCTGAATCAGCACATCGTCGCTTTTCTCGGGGGTTCCCTTTGTGTCGAACTCGGCATCGTTGTTTAGATAACACGTGAACACCGCTGCAGTTTCGTCCCCGGAAGCCCAACCCACGGAGAGATTTTTGTATTCGTTGGTCGATCCCGCCTCATATCTGCGGTTCTCTTGGGCAAATCGATCAATCAGTTTTTTGATTTTTGCGACGTACCGCACCGTGCCGAACTCACGAAGCCGTTTCTCGTCAAATTTTTGAGACGTGGTCTGTTCAAAATATTCAGCCGCAGACGCGTCCGCAGCTTCCGCAATGCGAGCCGATTCGGATTCGACTGTTGTCGTGGACGGCAACGCCAATGTGGTTGGTACGGCAGTGGTCGCAACGGTTGTGACCGCGATGGTGGCGGCAATCTCCGTGGATGGCGGTACTACCTCGATCGTGTCGACGACAGTGCGCAACGCTGTAGCCCCGGTCACCGTGGACCCGCTGGATTTATCGGAACACCCAGCCAACAACGTGGCCAACAACGCGGCTCCAACCAAGAGTCCGCCAACTACCAACACAGAACCTGTTCGCCTCACCACGCCACCGAGTCTGGTTTCACTCAACTGAGAAGTCAACACCCGCCGGACTGGGGTTTGTGATGTGGAGCCAGGACGAGCTGGCTTGACATCACAAACGGGGTGACTAAACCAGGCCGCAGGCCACAGCAACCAGCCAGGTGGCTGGCACGGCAAGCATCATGGCGTCGATGCGATCAAACACGCCACCGTGGCCGGGCAACAGGTTGCCCATGTCTTTCACGTTGAGGTCACGCTTCAGCATCGACTCGACCAGATCCCCGATCGGGGCGGCAACGCCAACGGCAAGCCCGAGGGCGATCGCCTGCGGGTACCCAACCCACGGGGTAACCGTGAGCTTGCCAAACACTGCCGCAGCAACACCGACGGAGCCAAGGATGCCG
>JANMEI010000703.1:0-6621 GCA_031376865.1 Acidimicrobiia bacterium
TGCTTGGGTGCTAAGCCTGCATACAAAGCCTGGAAAGAGAACATTTTGTGCAGGCGCTCGTCGGCAAAGTACTTGGCAACCAAATTGTGAAGCTTGTTAAAGCCGCCGAGTTTGATCAGTTTTAAGCCGGGGGTAACGGGCCGAGCGAGGTCCAACACGGAGTTGAAATTGCGGTCGATAAACGCAGGTTGCTCGGCGTCGTACAGCTTCTTGAGCCAATCGCAAAACTTGCCGAACTGAGCGGCTTCGGTTGACCCGCAGACTCGGCGTATCTCCTCGGTCATTGCGTCTCGGCCCGGTTTCACGTCCAGCGTGGTGCCATCGTGAAAATGACCCCGGTACATCGGATCGAGTTGATGCAACTTGAGGTGCTCATCAATGCTTGACCCCGCTGCCCGGAACGCTTCGTCGATGTATTCGGGCATCGTGAGCACCACCGGCCCCGGATCGATCGCATACCCTTCGGCTTCCCACAGCCCAGCGCGGCCGCCCGGTACCGCGCCTCGATCGACCACGGTGATCTCGTGGTGGCCAGGAATACCCGCTACGTGACAAGCGGCGGAGAGCCCGCCAAGACCGGCACCGACAATAACTATTTTCATGGGGTGCTTCGCAGCTATCTATTCGCTTTAGTGCGAACGGTCGGTGACGTAATACGCAAGGTCAACCAGTGCTTCGGTGGCGCCGCCGGTGAGGCCCGCCGAGTGCATCGCCACGATCGACTCTTCACGCAACGATGCGATTCGATCTTCGACCCAAGCAACAGACCCGGTAGCGATCAGCACCTGCTGCATGTCGGCAATATCTTCGTCTGACAGCTTCGGATCACCGATTCGGCTGAGCAACTGACGCTGGCCTTTGGTGGCCAACTCCCGAGCCCGTGCCACTAACGCAGTTGGCTTGCCCTCGCGAAGATCGTCACCAACCGGTTTCCCCGTAATGGCGTCATCGCCCACGGCGCCCATGATGTCGTCACGTAGTTGAAACGCTTCGCCCAACGGCATGCCATATGCGCTTAACGCCGGTTCGAAGCTGCCGAGTTGGCCCGCCAGTGCAGCGCCAAGATGCAGTGGCCGTTCGATGGTGTACTTACCTGATTTGTATTGGCAGATGCGCTGTGCTGCTTCCAAACTTGGTTCGCCGCGAACGCTGCCCACCAGGTCCAGGTACTGGCCGATGTTGACCTCGATACGCAATTCGTTAAACACACCGATTGCCTCGGCGTTTGCGGTTGACATCAGCAGGTCGGCGTAAACAAAGGCAAGGTCACCGACCAAGATGGCCGCGCCTTCGCCGAAGCGTCGATCTTCGCCGCGCCCTTTGAACGTTCGATGGGCCCGGAGGAAGTGAACGTGTACAGCTTCCATGCCACGGCGAGTCGACGAGCCGTCCATGATGTCGTCGTGGACTAACGCAAAGGTATGCAGGAGTTCAAGGCCGGCGCCAGCGTCGACAATCCGGCTATCTTCGGGATCGCCGCCTACCCCAACGAATGCCCAATGCGCAAACGCTGGGCGGAGCCGCTTGCCACCGGCGAGGACCAATGCGCTCAGGGCATCGATGGGTTCGGCCAGCTGCGAATCGACCTGGGTCCAACGGGCAAGCTCGCTGGTCATGAGGGTTCGCACGCGTGCGTCGACCCGATCAGCAATGGCGGACAGCATGACCGAAGCGGATGCACGACTGGACTCGCTGGTGCGAGCTTTAAAACCGGATTTGTGACCGGCTGAGGGTTCGTTGGTGGTGCTGGGGCTGTCTAAGTTCACGGTGGGGGTCCTCCGGTGGTGGCAGTTTGTTCAGATTGCTACACATCGGACGCAGCAACACGTTTCCCCACAGGAGATTCACACCGTATCAGCGCATATCGATAATTGTGTCTCCAGGCTTGGTGTTGACCTTTGTAGGCTCCCGAGGTGGTTTCTGTTCTTCTGGGGTCCGTTTTGTCTGACAACGCTGCCCTCAGTGCTGGTCTCAGGGTGTTCTCGGGTGGTGCCGGAGCGTTTCTCGTGATCACGACGTTTCTGTCCGCTGCGAAAACGGTGGTCTTGCCTCGGGGTGGGTCCAATCGCTTAACCCGGCTGGTGTTCGTCGCCACCCGCTACCTGTTCGAGTTTCGTGCCCATCCCAAACAACCATTCCACGAACGAGACCGAATCTTGGCGTTGTGGGCACCAATTGGCCTGTTGCTCCTTCCCTTTGCGTGGTCGACCGCCATGACGATTGGTTTCACCGGCCTCCATTTTGCGGTGGGCAATGACGGCCTGCGCAGTTCGTTCTTGCGGTCGGGGTCCTCGTGGTTCACCCTCGGCAGCGAACCGAGCCGAGCACTTCCGTTGGCCGTGCTCAGTTTTGTGCAAGCGGCAATCGGCATTGTGCTGACTGCATTGCTGATTTCATATCTCCCGTCGATCTACCAGGCGTATCAGCGGCGAGAAACCCTGGTTGGATTGTTGGAGAGTCGGGCCGGAATTCCGCCGCATCCGGCAGTGATGCTCACCAGGTACCAGCGCATTAATGCGATCGACACGCTTGACGACGATCTGTTCGGGAAGTGGGAGACGTGGTTTGTCGAAGTGGAAGAGAGCCACCTGTCGTTTGCTGCGCTTGCGTTCTTTCGATCGCCGCGCCCAGAACGATCGTGGATCACCGCTGCTGGTTGTGTGTTGGATACTGCGGCGTTGCGTTTGGCGTGCCTAGATATGCCGTTCAGCGGTCGCACGGCACTTTGTCTGCGTACGGGGTTTCTTGCGTTGCGGCGCCTGGCTGAGTACTTCCATACGCCATACGATGAAGATCCGTTGCCGACGGACCCGATCAGCGTCACCCGTGCCGAATTCAACGACGTGTTGATCGAGTTGCGTGCTGCTGGGTTGCCATTGCGTGCCAATGAGGACGAGATGTGGGCGGCGTTTCAAGGTTGGCGAGTGAACTACGACAAGGCGTTGGTTGGGTTGGCCAAACTCATAGTCGCGCCCGATGGGCGGTGGTCCTCAGATCGTGACGGTGATCGCATCGTTCCTAAATTTGGTCTGCTTCGGCCCGGCTCACGAGTCCACCGTGGAGGACGCATCCGTTGAGCGGCTCCGATGCTCGTCGATCGGTGATGTAGGTAATGCGATCGGTCGAAGTGCAATCGTCGCTGGACGGCGTGCTTGGGACTCGGTTGAATCTGTTCGCACAGGTCACCAGTAAACGATTGACTCGTGAATCAATCATACGTACACATATTGAATCCCTTGCTCTCGCCGAGATAGATCGGCTTGAGGCGATTTTTAGTATCTATAACCCACTCAGTGAGTTGCGGCGTTGGCGAGCTGCGGCATCACCTGGCACCAGTCATCAGATAAGTCACGAGCTGGCGACGTTGCTGCGACTGTCGGCTCAGTGGCAGGTGCGCAGTGGCGGTGCGTACAACCCGGCGATCGGTGCGGTGTTTGATCAGTGGAAAGCAGCTGAGGCTACTGGCGTGGTGCCCTCGGTAGCTCTGACCGATGAGTGGGCGGCACAACTTGGACCGGTCCCCTACGAGGTAAGCAGCAACGAGGTTCTTTGTATCGGCGACTGCACCGGGCTGAGCTTCAACTCGTTGGCTAAGGGGCTGATTGCTGATCGGGTTGCCGAGCACCTCATGAGTCTTGCGGATGGCACCGTGCGATCCGTCGAGAACGTCACGGTCAATCTCGGTGGAGATCTTCGAACAGTCAACCGCTTGCTTCGTATTGGCATCGAGCATCCAACCCGACCGTTCGACAACGAGCCGCCGGTGGCTGTGATCGAACTCCGCAATGGGGGAGTGGCAACCAGTGGCGCGTCGCGCCGCCCGATAGTGATCGGCGACCAGCAGTTCTCGCACATCATCGACCCCCGCACGTGCCGCCCTGTGCTGAGAACCGATGTGTCCGTGACTGTGGTGGCCGATGATGCCGCTAACGCCGACGTGCTCGCTACCATCGTGTCGGTCACTGGCACCTTGTTGCCCGGCTATGCCATTGCGATTGCGGCGGCCACGCCCGGTTCTACAAAAGCAGTACTCAACTCCACCCCACTGTTCGATCAGCTCATAACTCGCTAACCGCTCCACCCAGCCAAAAGATGCCGAGTGCCCGAATCTTGTGCAATTGTGCACAAGATTCGGGCACTCGACCTTGCAAAAACTACGAGATGGCGAGCCAGGCGAGGAAGATCAAAATGACGGTTCCGAACGCGGCGGAGACGAACGCACTGCGGCGCCGCTTGCGCAAGAAGAACTGCAACACAATTCCGGTGAGGGCAACGATGGTTAAGCCAATGCCGGAAACGTCGATCAACCATCGCCACGAACTTCGGGTGTTGCGACCCTTGTGGAGGTCGTTGATCACCGCCATCGCCCCTTGCGTTTCGACCGTCAACTCGTACGAGCCATCGTCTGTGATGAACGCGTCCGCTTGATACGCCGGGCCTTTGAAAGTGATCGTGGCATCGGTGACGTCACCATCTTTCTCGGCAACCGAACCTCTCACCCTGTCTTCTGCGCGCATATGTTCAGCAACCACGAACCAATCGACCTTGCCGTCCGCGTTCCAACCGGTCGGCAAAGACCCCTTGGTGGTTTCACGAGACAGTTGGCCGCCGAATGTCCAATCTGGATGGTTCAGCGTGACACCCGTGATCGAAAAAAACAGCACCAACAACAGCGACAACATGCTGCTGTAGACGTGAATAATTCGTGACCACTTTTGTGTTGCGATTGATGAGCTACGACGTCTGACGCGTGTTGTCGCCGGTTGAACTTCGGACACAAGAAGTGAGCTCAGCTCTTTGCTTTGAGTTCGATCTTGATGGCGGTAAGTTCGCCACTTGGGGTGCCCGGTTTCACAAATGGAGTTTCACCAATGGTGACCTGGGTCTTGACGAATTGGTACGGGCCCTTTTCCCTCGCTGCTTCGACATACACGTCGTACGTACCAAAAGGCACGGGCGACCCGTCAGCATTCAAACCATCCCACGCGACAGAGTACGAGCCGGGCTGCCGTGTGGCCATGGTGAAGGTGTCGGACGAACTTTTTTTCCCAACCGCTATCAAGATGTCGTCGGCCCGAGCCCACCGTTTCATGTCTTTCAACCACTTGCGACCACGGTCTTGTTGGTATTCCAAATGCACAATTCGCACGGGAACACCCTCGGCGTCTTGAACCCATACAGCCACATACGGATTGTGAAAGCGACGGCCAGTGTCCTGAGCGCTGAATGTCCACCCGACGATGAGTTCCTGTTTGGTGGAAAAAGTTCCTGCCGGTGATGCTTTGGTGGGGCGAGTCGTGGTCGGCTTCTTCTTCGGTTTTGCAGCCGTTGCGGTCGAGGTTGCGGCCAAGAACACTCCAAGTCCGCCGAAGGCTGTGCGCGCCAACAGTTTGCGTCGAGAGATCAACGAATGCTGGGGAACGTCAGGTTTTGCAGTCATAGCGGCAAATCGTAAACACCCGATGTGAGGAACAAGTAAGAAAATCCGCCGTGAGTGCTGGTTCCGCAGTCAGCAGCACGCTGACCATCATGAAGCAGGTCCGCGCAGCATGGAAGGGAGCCAAAACCGGGTCGTCGGCGTCTCGGCGTCGAGCGGTCAGCAAATTCATCGCTGCTGACGCGAAGCTTGGTAGCTACGTTGCGGCAATTGATATGTACACGATCGAAACCTGTGTTGGCGGGCTGACCACTCCACCGACCGCCCCCGTATCGCCAGTACCGTCAACGGTTCCATGGCAGTGCAAGGTGGCCGCTTGGTCTCGAGGAATGCAACCGGGGTCTGCGAATTCGGACTTTCCAACAGCACCACACCTCCGACTGCAAGTGGGTGCGTTAGCTGTTGGTTCCTACTTAACAAGCGGCTCCATGTGGTACGCCTTGTTGGCGATTCGCCACTCTCCGGCTTGTTCCAACAGAACGAACATGTCGGTGAACTTGGTAGCCCCGTGGAGCAGGGTCATGCGTGCCATTGCGACACTGCCGTGAACGTCGAGGAGGTCGATCGTTCGTATTCGAGTGGCTTCGTCGGCTGCTGGTGTTCCGTCGAATCGCGCGATGTATTCCTGCATCGTCCACGACGAAAAGGCGCCGTCTCGGACACCTTCAATGTGCGCGGTAGGGAAGAACGCTGATCGCATAACTTCGCCATCACCGGTTTGATGGCCCTTGATGTAGGCGTCAAGTGGTCGTCGTGCTGGGTGGTCAAGATCATGTGTATGCATATGTGTTCCTTTAAACTCGGGGGTCAGTAGACAGCAGTGACCAGATCTCTGTGTCATAGCGCTTGCCTCGATGCAAGAAGTCGGCACGAAGGATGCCATCACGGCTCATACCTAGTCGTTGCGCAACTGCGATGCTCGGAGTGTTTTCTGTGGCGGCGTGCCATTCGACTCGCTGCATCTTTCGTTCGTTGAACGCCCAATCGATCAGGATGTTGGCTGCGGTGGTGATGAGCCCTCGGCCCATTGCATGTTGTGCCAGCCACACGCCAATTTCGCAGTTGCCAGCTTCTGCGTTGAAGACTCGAAACAGTAAACCTCCGACCATTTCGCCGTCGAGCCAGATCGCATAGCCCCGTCCTTGTCCCGCTGCCTGCCGATCGGACAGCCGGTCAAGAAACGC
>JANMEI010000774.1:0-2652 GCA_031376865.1 Acidimicrobiia bacterium
TCACCGATGGCGTCAAGATTGGCTGACCCGTGGCAATGAACTTGGTGAGCGCGGGTTCGTCAATGCGACCACCATCGGTTTGCACCCGCAACCGGGTGATGGTTCGATCGCCTAGTTTCTCGATCGGTGCGGCACCAAGGAACGTGACCGTATGTTTGCCTACTTTGCCTGACTCGCCCGGCTTGAGAATCAGTTCTTCCGATGTGCTGTACGCACCGCTAGCCCCGATGGCTAACGCACACAGCACCACGCCAAGATGAACCACCATCCCACCATTTGCCCGGCCCACAAATCCAGAAAGTGGTGACCGGCCGGCTCGACGAGCCCCGCGAACGGCCAAACTCAACTGACGCAACGCGGATCCTCCAGCCATAGCCCCCAGGCCAAACGTGATCAACGGATATAACCCTCGCAGGCCGGTGGCAACGCAAACCACAACGGTCACTGTGGCTGCTGCTACGGGCCACAACAGACGCGTGCGAAGCAATTCGGCTGACGCTCTGCGCCACGGCAATACCGGCGCAACCGCCATCAAGAACAGCAAGGTGACGCCGATCGGTTTGGACATCCGATCGAAGTAGGGAGAGCCAACGCTGAGTTGGTCACCGTTCCACACTTCGATCAACAGCGGGAAAATGGTGCCCAGCATCACGACGAGTGCGAAGGCGCCAAACAAGATGTTGTTGGCGAGGAATGCGCCCTCGCGTGACAACGGCGAGTCGATTGACCCGGGTGATCGAAGCAGTTCGCCACGCCAACCAATCAGTCCGACCGATAGCAACACAATCACCACGAACAACCCCAGCAGCCAGCCACCAATCGTCGAGTCAGAGAACGCATGCACGGACTGCACCACACCTGATCGCGTGAGAAACGTGCCGAAGATGGTTAGCGCAAACGTGGCACAGACCAACGACAGATTCCACACGCGAAGCATGCCGCGACGTTCTTGCACAAGTACCGAGTGGATGAACGCGGTCCCGGTGAGCCACGGCAGTAGCGAAGCGTTTTCTACCGGGTCCCATCCCCAGTAGCCGCCCCAACCGAGCACTTCGTAGCTCCACCAGCCACCAAAAATGATGCCAAGGGTCAAACAACCCCAAGCAATCAACGTCCACTTACGAGTTTCTAACAACCATCCTTCACCCAAACGACCGGTGATCAATGCGCTGATGGCAAACGCAAACGGAACCGTAAAGCCCACGTAGCCGATGTACAGAATCGGGGGATGAATGGCCATCAACACGTGATTTTGTAGCAGCGGGTTTGGTCCTTTGCCGTTGACTGGCGGGAACTCCAATCCCTTGAACGGGTTGGTGGGGCCGGCCATCATGCCGAAGAAGAACACGCAGACACCAAGCATGACGATCAACGCCCAGAGGACCAAGGGATCATCGGTACGCTTACGGAATCGTCGCCAAATGATTCCGAGGAACATGGCCAGGATGAAGCCCCACAGCAAGATGCTGCCTTCAAGCGCTGCCCACATGCCCGAGATGGTGAACAGCAACGGCGTTTCGCGAGCGTTGTTGTTGGCAACGTACGCAATGGAGAAGTCGTGTCGGATCAGCGCAGTTTGCATCGCCACCACCGACACGACGGATCCGATCATCACGTATGGGATGAATCGCAATCCGAATCGCCGTGCAGCAACATTGTTGCGTACCACGCCAAAACTTAAGCCTCCGGCTGCGCACAGTGCGCCTACGAAGGCCATGATGACGCCGAACGCACCAAACCTTGCGGTCATGAAGTCCTACAGCCCCGAAGCGTCTACCCGGTCAGGGTTTTCGGTCTTGTATTCCGCACTGTGCTTGACCGCCATGCGGTCAGAAACAAACACCGGATCTCCCGATGCCGTTGCGTCAAAGTGGCCGTCTAGCAACACCGGCATGCCAGGTGCAAACAATTCGGGGGGAACACCGGTGTGTCGAACTTTGATTTGGGCGCCGTTTTCTTCGATGGTGAACGCAACCTGCCGTCCACTTTCGACAACCGTGCCATCGACCACTGTGCCGATCAGCGAAAACCGCTTTTCACCCAGCGTGCTTCGTTGCTGTACCGCTTCATCAACCGGACGATAGAACTGCGATGCTTCTCCGAGCCCGCGAACCACGACAAAAGCGAGGGCAGCCACAATGGCGCCAAGTGCCACAAACACCCGAACTCGGTTGCCCCCGCGGCGAGTGGGAACAACGATGGCATGATCAACAGATTTGCTGCTGTCATGCACCTGCGTAGCGTCGGTGATGTCGTTCAGTTTGTCGTTCATGAGTTACCCGTGTTTGTTCGGGCTTCAATACGGGCTCGACCCTTCGGACTCACAGGTTCGCCACTCGATCGCGCCTCGGCCTGTTGGATGGCCAAGACTTTGGCGGCGACACGGCGAGACTCGAGCACGGTCCATGCGCAGTAAAACGCGGTTGATCCGAAGGCAACGACAAAACCAACAACTGCGTATGCGTTCATACGGTCGCCCCAGCCTGCGCCATACGCCCTTCGTTTTGACGAACGACGATGGCGGCATCGAGATCGTCACCCAGCAGTGCATCATTCCAACGTTCGATGCGAATGCGATGAATCATCAGCCACGCAAACACAACGCTAAAGGCAACGATGGACAACAGCAACGTGGTGAGCGGCAATGGCTCA
>JANMEI010000855.1:0-10223 GCA_031376865.1 Acidimicrobiia bacterium
TGGTTGCCCGCGAGACGGTAAAAGCTAAGCGTAAAGACGTTCTTGCTAAGTGTTACGGCGGCGATATCAGCCGTAAGCGCAAATTGCTGGAGAAGCAAAAAGAGGGCAAGAAGAAGATGAAGTCCATTGGTCGGGTAGAAGTTCCCCAAGAGGCGTTCATCTCTGCGTTGAAACTCGACGAATAGTAACGACACCAACAGCACAAACGAAGAAAAGCAGGAACCCTATGTCCACATCGTTGTTTGGAACCGTTCAGCCCTACGCTGGCGATCCCATTTTGTCCCTCAACGATGCGTTCGGGCAAGACCCTCGCACCAATAAGATCAATCTCAGTATTGGTGTGTACACAGATGACCTTGGTCGGCTGCCAGTGCTCGATTCGGTAATGGCAGCACAAACCAAACTGGGCTTTGGTGCGCGACCGTATCTGCCGATGGACGGTCATGGCGCCTACCGTGCAGCGGTGCAACGGCTCGTGTTCGGCGATGATCACGAAGCGGTGCAATCGGGTCGAATCGCAACCATCCAAACGATCGGTGGAACCGGAGCCGTGGGCATCGCCGCCGATTTTCTCGCTGTCCACACGCCGGGACGTGTCGTGGCGGTGAGCGATCCCACTTGGGAAAACCATCACGGTTTGTTCCAACGGGCGGGCTTTGCCACTCAAACCTTTCCGTGGTGGGACTCGGTGCGTGGTGAAGCAAGCACCGATAAAGCCGTCGACGCAATCGCCGCGTTGCCCCAGGGTTCCATCGTTATTCTTCAGCCGGTTTGCCACAACCCAACCGGGACGGATTTCACCCGGCAGCAGCAAGATGCGGTTACTCAACTCTGTCTGGATCGCCGCCACGTTGTGGTGTTCGACATGGCGTATCAGGGCTTTGGCGATGGGGTCGACCTCGACGCGTCGTGGGTGCGTCGGTGCGCCTCGGCTGGGATGACTTTTTTTGTGGCTAACTCATTTTCCAAAAACTTCTCGTTGTATGGCGAACGGTGCGGCGGGTTGAGCGTGGTCACGCCTTCGGCAGTGGAGGCATCGTTGGTGCTCGGCCAGTTGAAGCTGGCGATTCGTCGGAGCTACTCCAATGGCCCAACCACGGGCCCGCAAATTGTCGCCGAAGTCTTAAACGACCCGCAGCTTCACCAAATGTGGGAAGACGAAGTGGCATCCATGCGCAATCGCATGATTCGTATGCGCGCCCATCTTGCCAATGCCATCAACGCTCACGAACCATCCGTGCCGACTGCGTTCCTCATCGAGCAGCGCGGCATGTTTAGCTACACCGGCCTCAGCGCCGACGCAGTTATCTCTATGCGCAACAACGATGCTGTGTACCTGATCGAAACGGGTCGGGTGTGTGTGGCTGGTTTGACGGAAGGAAACGTCGACGCTGTTGCAGCGTCACTTGCCGGCGCATTGAAACTCAAGCAGCAGAACGGCTAGCGGGCGTCTTACAACGACGCAATATCGAGTTCGGTGTAGTCATCGACAACGAGTGAGACGCCCGATATCGATCCCAGTTCCGTTGCGGTCAGCATCGTCGTGAAAGCCACAACTCGCATACCAGCGCGTTGAGCGGCTTCGATCCCAAGGGGTGCATCTTCAAACACAATGCAATTGGACGGAGAAACACCAAGCCGATTTGCCGCAGTAAGAAACACCTCTGGATCAGGCTTTCCTTTTTCCACATCATCGGCACCGATGACAACTTCGAAGGCAGCCTCAAGTTGCATCGCTGCCAGATTGAATCGAATGTTTGCCTGGCCCGCCCCGGTGGCCATTGCCCGACGAACACCACTTTGGCGCGCCGCACGAAGAAACTCGCGAGTTCCCGGTAACGCTTCGATTTTGCCTTCGGCCAGGCGTCGGTAAGCCGCTTCTTTCCATTCCACCCAATCAGCAATTTCTGCTGGAGGCACGCCGAGCAGGTCGGCGAAGATGGTTCGGTTTGGCACACCGCTTGTTTGGCGTTCCCAGTCGATCGGGTCGACCGGGTCGTGGCCGAGTTCCATAATGGTTTGCATCCATGCTTCGGTATGGAAGGCCATGTTGTCGAGCAACGTGCCATCCATATCGAAGATGAAGGCACGTGAGCCGCCGTTCATAATTCTTCTACCGTACTGAAGGAATTGGGCCCCCGTGAAAACGCAACCGCTCAGCGTGTTGAAACGGTGACGTCGGTCTGGGCAATACTGACGACTATGTCCTCAACCAACACCGGCTCTACCCACTATCAAGCGCTCAAAGATCAGCAATACATTTCGCTCGTGACGTTTAAGCGAAATGGCGATCGCGTCCCGACCGCGCTGTGGTTTGCCGCCGATGGTGGGCGGTTGCTGGCTTACACCAATCTTGACTCGGGCAAAGTAAAGCGAATCAGGAACGGCGCTGCTGTTGAAGTAGCTCCGTGCACGATGAAGGGCGAACCAACCGGCGCGTACGTTGCGGCAACAGCAACGATTCTGGATGCATCGCAAGGTTCATATGTGCACGGTCTGTTGAACCGTAAGTACACGTGGAAGAAGCGTTTGATGGAGGCCGGGGCGGCGGTTCCGCACATTCTGCGAATCCGTCGCCGCAAACCCGATGCCCTGTTGGCAATCGACCTGTAATGAGTCGGCGCTGTAGCTAGTTAGAAGGTGTCGGCGGCGGTGTGGCTGCTGCTGCCGCTGGTGCTGTTGTTCCGCTCGGCGTGAGGAAGATGTTGGGGTTGGCGCCTTGTGGCAGGAAGTAGATCTGATTGCCGTTCTTGTAAATGGCCTCGATCTGTCGAAGTTGGATCAAACCGGGAGACAGCGATTCGGCGATTGCTTTGTTGGCTGCAGCTTCACCTTCAGCGGCAATCTTGCGAGCGTCGGACTCGCCCTTGGCGCTGATGCGTAGTTGTTCGGCCGTCTTCTCGGCGACCAGTCGGGCAGTTTCGGCTTCGGTTTCTTTTTGTCGTCGCTCGATGGTTGCCTTTTGCCCGGCTGCTTCGGCAGCAATCGCCTGGTTGACCTGATCTTGCAAGTTGGTGGGTAGATACAGCTCGCGTACGTCGACCGTTTCGATGCGAATGCCTTGTTTTTCAAAACGTTCATTCAAACGCTGGGTGATCTTGGATTGGATCTCACCTCGCTTGCTGGTGATGGCGTCTCGCGCCTTGTATTCGGCGAAAACGTCGCGTGTTACTGATCGAACCGTGGGGCGAACGATGCGTTCTCGGAGATCGTCTTCGTTGCGGATCGTATTGAAGAGTTTCACCGCATCAGCTTTGATGAGCCGGTAGTTGACGGTGAGGTCGACCGACACGGTTGCACCCTCTGCGGACGCTGCCTCGATCGAGTCGTCTCCCGCACGATCGCCGTCGGTTGCGCTTCGCAACATGGACGTCTGCTGTAAACGGGTAGAGAACGTTTCCACACGGCCGCCGATGGGGGAGATGAGATGCCATCCCGGGTTCAGCGTTCCTTTGACCTGACCACGAACTATTTCTACGCCAATCTGGTTAGCATCCACCGAGACAAACGAGTTGCTGAGCACGCTGAATCCGATCAACAGGACAGCTCCTGCCCCAACCAGTTTGACCGCGGTTGACGGTTTGATGCCGTCGCCGGACGACTTGACTGCTTGCTTTTTGAGAAACGGGGGGAGCTTGGGGCCTTCGGTTGACACGGTTGAATCCTCCTGTCGCAACCAGTTGTTGCGACTGATAGTTGCAACATACACCCAATCGGCTGGCTATCGGTTGCATTGAACGTTTGGCTCGCCGCTTTGCAACCTCGCATTGCAACGGTGGGGTAGACATGTCGTGATGACCCGAACGCCCCGTGAGGAAACCAAACGTCAAATCCTCGAAACCGGGGTCAAACTCTTAATGGAGCGCGGCTTAGAAGGTGGATGCGAAAACGTTGGGATGTCCGATGTGTTGGCGGTGATTGCCGATGGCAGCGGAAGACGAATCACCAACGCGAGCGTGTACGGCCGAATCTGGGCAAACCAAAACGAGTTCCATCGAGACTTGCTTCTCGTCGCGGCCGAACAGTTTCCTGACGGTGAAGAAGTTGCCATGCGCCAGGTTGCCAGCACTGTGTTGTCGGCCCTGCCCCTTGAAACGGTTGAGCAGCGCCGGTTTGCGTTTAGTGAAGTCTGTCGACAGGCTGGCGTGGCGCATCTTCGCTCGCTGGCGCACAGTCGATCGTGGCAAACATGGTTGGCGATCTGGGCCATCACGGTCAGTACGCCAACCCTGGATGATGACCGGGAGCGGGGTCCGGCAATTGCTCATCGTCACGCAATGGCGGTCAACGCAATGGCCACTGTCTTAGAAGAAATTTTGGCCAAAGTACAAGGGACATTGCGTCCGGGTATCACGATTTACCAACTGTCGATGTCGATCTACGCATTGTCTGAGGGCTTAGTACTCCACGATCGTTTCGCTCCTGACGACCATTCGAAGGTCAATATCGCTGGCGTCGAGTGGTCGTTGTATTCCGTTGCCCTCCACGGAATTCTCGAACGATTTGTGGAGCTCAGCTCATGACACAATCAGATCGTCGAAGAGTCGTGGTCGTTGGATCCATCAACATGGATCTGGTGGTCACGACCTCGCACATTCCCGCGCCTGGCGAAACGGTGTTGGGTGGGTCGTTCAGCACTATGCATGGAGGAAAGGGGGCCAATCAGGCCGTCGCTGCTGCCCGAGCAGGCGCTTCGGTGGTGATGGTAGGGCGGCTCGGTCCCGATGCGTTTGGTGACCAGTTGCGCCAAGGATTGGTTGAATCAGGAATCGATGTTGCCAACGTTGGTACGTGTAAACACGATCCGTCCGGAGTCGCACTGATCAGTGTTGCCGACGATGGCGAAAACGCGATTGTCGTAGCTCCTGGCGCAAACTCGATGATCAGAAGTGTGCATATTAACGATGCTGCAGAAAGCGGAGTATTCGACGACGCTCCCGTCATGCTCGCGCAGCTTGAAGTGCCTCTCGATGTGGTCGAGCACGCGGCGAAACTCGCTCATCAAGCTGGCGCGTTGGTCATCATCAACCCGGCACCGGCAAAAGAACTACCCGACTCGATCTGGCCATGGGTTGACATCGTCATCGCCAACGAAACCGAAATTGAGCAGCTTGGCGGTCTCGATGCACTGACTGGGAAGGTAACAACCGTCATAGCCACACTGGGCGGCGAAGGAATCCAGGTTCATCATGACGGCGCTTCCACCTCGATCGCATCGCTCACTGTCGACGTGGTTGATACCACCGGCGCCGGCGACGCCTTCTGCGGGTTCTTTGCTGCTGAACTAGCCAAGGGAAGCGACGTATCAAGTGCCGCAGCGATCGCCAATGTGGCGGCGGGTCTCAGCGTCACCAAACTCGGTGCCAGAACTTCGCCATCCATAGCCGAGGTCGATGAGTATCTTGCATGACTGTGGATGCTGAGACCAATCAATCGAATGTTCTCGTCTGGTTTCGTCGAGACCTGCGAATCAACGACAATCTCACGCTGTCCAGCGCGATTGCACGAGCGAAAAGCACAGGCGGCAAAGTCTCGTGTTGTTTTGTGCTCGATTCCGCACTCTTGCGAAACGCAGGACCAAATCGAACAGCCTTTTTGTACCGGGCCTTACATTCGCTTCGAGCCGATGGATTGCCGCTCGTGGTTGTTGCCGGTCGTCCGTCGGAAGCGATTCCCAAATTGGCAAGTGAGCTCCACGCCGATGTGTTTGTGACTGCCGACAATGGCCCCTACGGTCGCAAACGAGATCAATCGGTAGTAGCTGCTCTCGGCACTAGCGCCGCACTTGTTGAAGTCGACTCGCCGTATCTCGTGGCGCCGGGAACCGTTCGCAAAGGCGATGGAACGCCCTACAAAGTGTTCACTCCGTTCAGTCGGGTGTGGTTGTCGCACGCCGAGGGTCAGCGCCCAAACCCCGCTCTGGCGATTGGACCGCAGTTGTTCGGTGAACTGTCCGATCGTGGAATCATCCCTGCCGAACCCGACGGAGCATCTAGCCAGCTGCCGATCGCGTCAGAATCGGCTGCGCAAGCTGCTGCTCAGCGCTTTGTCACTCATCATCTGCACGCATACGATGTAACTCGGAACATTCCGGCGGCAGATTCCACTAGTCGCCTTGGCGCCTATCTCAAGTACGGATTACTGCACCCGCGTCAACTGTTAGCCGACATCGAGGCAGCCGTTCAACAGGGGAGCGATGGCGCCCGTGTGTTCCGCTCCGAACTCTGCTGGCGAGAGTTTTACGCAGATGTTCTGTGGCACCGACCCGACTCGGCGCACCACAACTATCTCAGCAACATGCACATTCAGCCCGACAGAGGCGCGCTGGCCGATCAACGATTTGCTGCGTGGTGTGAAGGGCGCACCGGGTATCCGTTTATCGATGCAGGGATGCGGCAACTGCTGGCCGAAGGTTGGATGCACAACCGGGTGCGGATGGCAGTAGCGAGCTTCCTCGTCAAAGACTTGCACCTTGACTGGCAGCAAGGGGCATCGTGGTTTATGGCGCATCTCGTCGATGGCGACTTGGCCAGTAATCAGCATGGCTGGCAATGGACTGCAGGGACGGGCACGGACGCATCGCCGTACTACCGAGTGTTCAATCCGATCAGCCAAGGCAAAAAGTTTGACCCTGACGGCAGCTATGTGCGGCGCTATGTGACGGAGTTAGCGAAGGTTCCGACCAAGTTCATCCACGAACCGTGGCTCCAACCTCGGGCTGCTGATCTCTTTTCCAGCGATCACATGGCGTCCACCAGCTATCCAACGCCGATCGTCGATCATGCCGAAGAACGCGAAGAAGCTCTTTCCCGCTACAAGTCCGCACGTGAATAACACCGTCAAGTCGTGCGGGCTCCCACCAATGGGCCCGATGTGACTATCGTCGGGGTATGGGCTCATCTGAGCGCCCCGACGAGCGGGATCGTGTAACTGACATGAATCAACCGGAGGTTGTTGCGCCACTCGACGAACGAAAAGCTGCCATTTTGCGCGCAGTCGTCAACGAGCACATCGAAACCGGCCAGCCCGTTGGGTCTGCGCATGTGTCTGAGGCCGCGCAACTCAACGTCTCTCCTGCAACTGTTCGCAACGATATGAGTGCATTGGAACGCGACGGGTACCTGACCCATCCGCATACGTCCGCGGGCCGAATCCCCACAGATCGCGGTTACCGGTATTTTGTTGATTCGCTCACCAAGGTCGATGGGGTCGATCGCCGAAGTCGCATGGTCGAGCCGGTGGCGCTACAGATCAACGAGTTCTACGACAGAGCCCACGGCGAGTTAGGTCGCATGCTCGACCACACCAGCCGGATGTTGTCAGAGATCACCTCGCAAACTGCAGTCGTCGTCCCGCCACAAAAAGAATCCGGGCAAATCCGCAGCGTCCAATTGGTGGGACTAGGCCCAACCACGCTGGCCAACGGCGAACCCGGTTCGACCGCACTGCTGGTCGTGGTGCTCGCCAACGGCGTAGTGGAAAAAGCGCCGATCGATTTTCCCGCGTCGATTTCATCGGGCCATCTTGCGGCAGCAACTGCACACCTTGGCACGTTGTTGGTTGGCACCACGATCGCTCAAAGCGGCACTGTTCGTCCGCAAAGTGGCGATCCATCTGTCGATGAGGTAACCCGTGTGGCGCTCGACTCGCTGACGCCGCTGCGGTCTGCTCCCGACCTTATTGGCTTGCACGTCGGAGGTACTTCCAAACTGGCGGGTTCCTTCGACGCATTACAAACCGTTCGTTCGGTCTTGTCGGTGCTCGAAGAGCAATACCTGGTGGTGGGCCTCCTTCGTGAGACGGCGCGCAAAGGCATGGCTGTGTCAATCGGGGCCGAACATGCAGCTGACGGTCTCTACGAATCGTTAGCGACCTGCAGCATCGTCGTTGCTCCATATCTCATTGATGGGCGGGTAGCGGGCAGCGTTGGGGTACTCGGACCAACTCGGATGAAATATCCGCAAGTGATCGCCGCAGTCGAGGCCGTTTCATCCGGGCTGGGCGACCGGCTCAGCGATCGCAACGAAGCCAGCGACGAATAGCGCAGAGCAGCTGCGCAGGGATCCGAGCAGATTCTCGGTTGGGGCGGAACAAATCCGGTCGTCATCGGTTGCAGGAGGGGATGAAGCTGCTTGTGGCCGTGTCGGGAGTGACCCGACGAGCCACCCACAACAAGTAACCTTGGAATTCGCCCATGGCTGATGAGACTGATTTTTACGCGCTGCTCGGCGTGTCGCGTACAGCGACCGAAGACGAGATCAAAAAGGCTTACCGGGCGCGTGCCCGCGAGCTGCACCCCGACGCGAACCCCGACGACCCCAAAGCGGAAGAGCGGTTTAAGCAGGTCAGCGTGGCTTACGAGATACTCAAAGACCCCGAAAAAAAGCGGATCTACGACCAATACGGCATTGACGGGCTGCGCGGTGGAGGCGGCGGAGGCGATCCGTTCGCCGGATTCGGTGGCCTCGGTGACATCTTTGAAGCGTTCTTTGGCGGAAACCCCTTTGGTGGCGGCGGAAACGGACGCGGTCGAGCCGGCGGACCTCCTCGGGGACGCGACCAAGAAATCGTGATCGATGTCGATTTTGCCGAGGCTGTGTTTGGCACGCAAAAGGAAGTCACCATCAAGGTCGCAGTTGGGTGCGAGACCTGTGCCTCCAGTGGTGCCGCTCCCGGAACCACTGCTGTCTCATGTTCACAGTGTGGCGGCAGCGGCGAAGTCCGAATGGCTCGCCAAACCTTGCTCGGGCAGATGATTACTGCATCGCCGTGCGGACGTTGCGCTGGCACCGGACGTATGGTCGAAACGCCGTGTCTCACGTGTCGGGGCGAGGGCCGCCGAAATGAAAATCGGACCTACACCATCGATGTTCCGGCAGGCGTCGATTCCGGGGTCCGCTTGCGCTATCCCGGTCGCGGTGGGGTTGGCCAGCGGGGCGGCGATCCGGGCGATTTGTTCGTGGCGTTGCGGGTCAAGGATCACCCACGCTTCCAACGCTACGGGCACGACATCACCGAGTTGCTCGAAGTCCCCATGACGCAGGCTGCGTTGGGCGCGCTCCTCAAATACGAGACACTCGACGGCATCGAAGACCTGTTGATTCCTGCCGGAACACAAACCGGCAAAGAGTTCCGGCTGCGCGGACGTGGCGTCCCGCTGCCACGGGGTTCAGGTCGAGGAGACCTGGTTGTTACTGCGTTGATTGTCACGCCCACCAGGCTGTCCAAGGACGAAGACGCGTTGCTCCGACAGTTCGCCGAGGCGCGGGGTGAAGAAGTCGGGCCAACTGACACCTCATTGATGGGCAAAATTCGGTCCGCCTTCCGCTAGGCCGAGTCTTCGACCTCACCGTGACACATCCTCAGGCCACGCCAGCTTCGCTGTCGACCCTCGCTCACGTATTGGTGACCTCGCTCGACGCTCCAGTGGTCGACGCCCATGATTTCCATCACCTGACGAAGGTTCTTCGAGCTCGCTCCGGTGAAGCAATTTCTGTCACCAACGGCGCAGGATCGTGGCGGCCCTGTGTCGTCCCTTCTCCGTGGACCGACCCATCAATCGAACTGACCCCCACGGGCGACATCGTCCACCTTCATGCGCGATCAGCCCGTTGTGTGGCGTTTTCCTTGGTCAAAGGCGACAAACCCGAATTCGTGGTTCAAAAACTCACCGAGGCCGGCATTGACCGCATCGTGATCCTGAAAGCGTCCCGAAGCGTGGTCAAATGGGATCCCGACCGGGCAGGAAAACATCTCAATCGGCTCAACCTCGTGGCCCGCGAAGCGCTCATGCAGTCGCGGGGTGTGTGGCTGCCATCGATTGAAGGCCCCATCTCGCCCTTAGCGTTCATCGCTGCTGAAACTGCCGCCGGTCGAATCGCTGCCGTTGCGCAGTTTGGAGGCGGCCCGCTGCTTGCTGAAGTGGATTCGGTGCTGATCGGTCCTGAAGGGGGTTGGGCTCTCGACGAGTTTGCTGCCTTCAGCCGAACACTCACGTTGGGCGATCAGATCTACCGGGCAGAAACGGCCGCCGTCGCCGCCGGGGTGCTGTTGGCCGCTGTTCGTGCCCACGTTCTTCAGTAAGGTACATGTCGTACGAACGCCGCGCGTTGCTGATCCGGGTTAACTCACGGGCGAACCCCTGGATTTTCAGCCTCTTTCCGGGTCTTTCATCGTCAGAACAGAGGATCCCCCTCACTGCGTGTGGTGATCAGTACAGTATG
>JANMEI010000876.1:0-5257 GCA_031376865.1 Acidimicrobiia bacterium
GTGCGAGCTGCACAGCAAGTTGGCATTCCCGGGCTCACTACGAAGAGCCCGGTGCTCGGTGTTGGCCACTCACAGGGTGGTGGCGCAGTGTTGTTTGCGGCCGAACTTGCCCCTACCTACGCGCCCGAGTTGAACCTCACAGGGGTGGTGGCACAGGCTCCCGCAGCCCAGTTGGAGGAAGCTTGGCTCGGGATTCGAGGATCAGAGACGCAAGGGTACTTAGTGATGTTGGCCAGCGCGATTCTGACGAGTTACCCAATGGTCCCAAGCGCTGACGTGGTGACGGCTGGCGGACAACAACGGGTCGAGCAAATCCGAACCAAATGCGCCGAGCGCATTCTCACCGAACTGGCCACGACCAACCTCGACACGATGTTGCCCAACACTATTTCCCCAGCGCTTCGATCCGTGTTGAAAGCCAACACACCTGGTTACCGTAAACCCGCAGTGCCGATCCTCATTGTGCACGGCACCTCGGACGAGCAAGTTCCAGTCGAATACTCGCGAACCACCGCCGAGTTGTATCGCGCTGTCGGTGCCGACGTTCGCCTTATCGAGTTTCCAACCGACCACGGCGGGGTAGTTCCCGCTTCCGGTGAAGAACTTTTGGCGTTCGCAAACAAGGTCATCGCCAGCAAATAGAAGCCGAACTCACGCTGTGCACAGCGACTAGCCACATAGGTGCACAGCGGCTAGAGTATGGAAATGACCTATCTCGCCCGAGCCGCTGACTTGGTCTTGACTGAAATGATCGAAGACCATACCGCCGTGCTGGTGGTGGGTCCACGAGCTACGGGTAAAACAACAACGTGCGCTGCTTTGGCCAGCTCCATCGTTAGTCTGGGCGACCCGAAGGTGGCTCAAGCCTTTGCCGTCGACCCCAGTTCTGTGCTTGCGGGCTTGTCCTCCCCGATCCTGGTAGACGAGTGGCAAGAGGTGCCACAATCACTTCAAGCAATTAAACTTGCAGTGGATCACAGCAGTGCACGCGGCCAATTCTTAGTGACTGGCTCCGTTCGGGGTGACATCGACACTCCAACTTGGCCAGGCACCGGGCGCTTGGTTCGCTTGCCAATGTTCGGACTTACGGAACGTGAACTAGAGGGCAAGACATCAACCCAATCATGGTTTCAACAAGTCATTGACGCCGCCGACGCGGGCCGCCACCGGTCGAACTTGACGCTGCGAGATTACGTGAAACGCGCGCTTCGATCAGGGTTTCCCGAGGCGGCGCTAGCGGGATCAGAGCGAGGACGCGAGCGATGGCTGAGTTCGTATGTCGATCAGGTCATTACACGTGATGCAGCGTCGATATCGCCCGGTCGCGACCCTCAACGTCTGCGCGCATACTTTACCGCATTGGCGTTGAATAGTGCAGGAGTTGTCGACGACGTAACGCTTTGGACCAGCGCAGGTATTTCAAAAGACACTGCCCGAGCGTATGACTCGTTGTTGCAAAACCTATTCATGGTCGATCGGTTTCCTGCTTGGACGAGCAATCGACTGAAGCGTCTCACCTTGGCTTCGAAAAGATATCTTGTGGACCCCGGTCTCTTTGTCGGGATTCTGGGATTGACCGAAAACGAAGCCGTCACTAACGGTGACTTGTTGGGCCGACTGATCGAGACGTTCGTTGTGGCCCAGATCCGCGCCGAAGCAGCCCTCATGAGCCCCGCACCGCGTTTGCATCACTTGCGCACCTCAGAGGGACGAAACGAAATCGATTTGATTGTCGAAGTAGGCGCCACCGATCTAGTGGCCATTGAAATTAAAGCGACAAGTACTCCAGACCCCGGCGACGCGAAACACTTGCGCTGGTTTCGCCGAGAATTGGGCGAACGCGTGAAAGCAACGATCCTGCTTCACACCGGACAAGACACACTTCACTTCGAAGACGGCACAGTCGCCGTCCCAATTTCGGCACTGTGGTCGGTTTAAGTGACGGGCTGTGAGTTCGAAAGTCCGATGACTCGACCTCACTGTGCTGCGGCGCCTCAGCTGGTTCATTGTGAAAGATCTATCTTTTCGTTACTTCCCGTTAGGAAGCAGTGAATCTTGATTCTGTACTTTCCCTCTGCCGCACAGCGTGGCAACGACGGAAAGACTGGTCACAACGTGCGCCGAACGACGCCTTCCAATGTGTTGCGAATCACGAGAACGGGCCTGGCAGCCGTTGCCCTCATGACAGGTATTGCTGCCGTTCAGGTAGCCACTTCGCAAGCTGCGCCGACGTCAAACGTGGTCATCAACGAGGTCAAATCCAGCGGCGGGTCGCCAGGTGACTGGGTCGAGTTGTACAACCGAACCACGAGCGCAATTGATATCAGCGGTTGGGGATTCGTCGACAATGACGACGTTCGGGTCAAGTACTTGATCCCGGCGGGAACCGTGTTGCCAGCGAAGGGCTTCTTAGCCCTTGACGAAGCAGCATTCGGATTTGGTTTGGGCGCCGCTGACTCTGCACGGTTATTCAACGCCGCTGGCGTCTTGGCTGATTCACATGTATGGACGGCGCATGCGACGACCACCTACGGTCGATGTCCAGATGGCGAGGGCGATTTCGTTACCACCGTGGCGGTCACAAAGGCGGCGGCCAACTCGTGCCCGATCGACACAACTTCTTCGTCTTCGTCCAGCACTTCGACGTCAAGCACTTCGACGTCCACTACAACCTCAACGACTTCGTCTTCGGTGCCAGCGGCGGTGTCGTTGGCGATCAACGAAATCGAATCAAGCGGCGGTGTTCCCGGTGACTGGATTGAGCTGCACAACTACGGAAGCACAGCAATCAACTTGGGCGGTTGGTCCGTCATTGACAACGATGACACTCACACTCGATCAGTCGTTGCGGCAGGAACATCGCTCGCTCCAGGTGGGTACTTCATTGTCGAAGAGGCAACGCTGGGCTTTGGCCTCGGTGCCGCTGACTCTGCTCGGTTGTTCAACCCCGCAGGCGCAGTGCACGATTCGTACAGCTGGACCGCTCATGCGGTCACCACTTCCTATGGGCGCTGCCCAAATGGGCGCGGTACCTTCGTCACAACATCAGGGGTCAGCAAAGGAGCAGCAAACGATTGCTCGTCACCGATCCGTTTCAACGAGGTCGAGTCAAGCGGTGGTGCCCCTGGCGATTGGGCCGAGCTGTATAACACTGGTGATGCAAACCTGAGCATTGCGGGGTTCACGTTCAGAGACAACGACGACACACGTGGCTATGTGCTTCCAGCCGGAAGCACCCTCGCGGCCAAGAACTACTTCGTGATTGAAGAGGCTGCTTTTGGATTTGGCCTGGGTGCCGCCGACAGCGTGAGACTGTTCGATACCACCGGAGCGTTGGTCGCCGAGTACACCTGGACGGCCCATGCTACGACCACATACGGTCGATGCCCCAACGGCACGGGTACGTTCACTACGACTGCGACCACCACGAAAGGCCTTGCTAACACCTGTGTTGGCGACGTCACGCAACCAAGCTTCGTCGCATGGCCTGGAGGGACAGAGGTTGCCGCAGCGGGGCCGGTTGGATTGTTTAATGGCAATCTGAGCGGGCTCGCGTACCAACCGGCTGCGGGCGGAGGTGGGCCGGTGTTGTGGGGTGCACGAAATGGTCCTGGCTCGCTATTTCGATTGGTTCCCGATGGGGCATCGTGGAAGGCCGACACCGGCAACGGATGGACGGCAGGAAAGTCCGTGCGCTACCCAGACGGAACCGGTGATCCGGATGCGGAGGGAGTGACTTTGGCGGGGACTCCCACGGATGGCCTGTACGTGTCGACTGAGCGAAACAACGCCGCCAGCGGGGCCAGTCGAAACAGCATCTTGCGATTCGATGTTGGCGGGGCCACCGGCGCCGGTTCAAGCTCGGTGTTATCTGCAAGCAAGGAATGGAACTGACCTGCCGATCTTCCGGTGACCGGCCCAAACCTGGGGCTTGAAGCGATCGCGTGGGTTCCAGATTCGTACTTGACTGCCAGCGGGTTCTTCGATGAATCCAAGAACCGGGCCTATAACCCAGCCGATTATCCGACCCACGGCACGGGATTGTTTGTCGTCGGGTTAGAGACCCAGGGCTCCCTGTTCTTCTATGCCCTGACCAGCGAGAGCTTTACCCGGGTGGCAACGGTAGCAACACAGCTTCCGGCCATCATGGAGTTGGAGTTCGATCGCGACGCTCGGCAGTTGTGGGCTGTGTGTGACGACACCTGCACGGGACGATCAGCGGTGCTGAGCATCAACACAGCTGGACGGTTCGCTCCGACTACGTACTACGAGCGCCCGACCGGCATGCCCAACATCAACAATGAAGGATTTGCGATTGCACCACTTGATACGTGTGCAAACGGTCGTCGATCCACCTATTGGGCTGACGACAGTGAGACCGCAGGGCAAGCCATTCGATCGGGTTGGATTGCGTGCACGTTCGTGTCACCCACCACCTCCACCACGAGTGCGAGACCCGCAGCCACGGCGGCCCCGGTGACCTTCGGAACGATTGCGACCACATCGACAAGCACGACCGCAGCACCGACTTCGTCCACCGTCCCCTCGACGCCGGTTACCACCCGACCAGTCACCACCACACCGCCGACCACCAAGCCCGCTGCGGTGCTGGGCGTCATCGTGGAAGCACCACAGGTGGCCGAAGCACAAGAAGTCGAACCAAGCTTCACCGGCTGACTTTCTGGGGGGCTGGACGTGTTGGTCAGTCGGAGAATTGGGCCAGGTTCTGGCGTCGTCGATCGACCTCTAGGCGGGTCACATCGGGACGCGAGTAATGACCGGCTAGGTCGAAGTTCTGACGTTCACGACGAACTTCACGTTGGTCAGGCGTCGCGACCAAAAGCGTTTCGATGTCGGCCACGGGTTCGATAATCCACTCCCCCGTCGGCGACGAAATGCACGAGCCACCGTTGGCCATAACGGGTGGGCACTGTTCCATTAACATCTCGTAGTGCGGGGTATTGGTCGGGAAGTCTTCCTTACGGAACAGACCCGAAACCGAAATGGTAAAGGTACGTGCTTCTTGGGAAATGAATCTGGTGATGTCGACCGTGTTGCGCACGTTGCCGGGCCAAATAGCAACATGCAGATCTTCGCCCTGGGCATAGAGGGCCGACCGGGTAAGTGGCATCCAATTCTCGAAACAGTTCAGACTCCCGACGGAAAACGGGCCAACCGGATGAACCTGTAGTCCATGCCCATCGCCAGGTGCCCAGCTCAATCGTTCTTCGTAGGTAGGCATCAGTTTGCGGTGAAC
>JANMEI010000176.1:0-1159 GCA_031376865.1 Acidimicrobiia bacterium
TTATGTCAGTCACCCGGTTGCGGTGGCCACCATCCTGGCTGAATTGGGCCTCGACGATGTCACCCTTGCGGCGGCGATATTGCACGACGCCGTCGAAGACACCGGCGTTACTCTCGACGACCTCGAGTCGCAGTTTGGACGCGATGTTGCGTTGATCGTCGACGGGGTGACCAAGCTCGAACGGTTGCAGTTCGATTCCAAAGAAGCTCAGCAGGCGGCCACCATGCGCAAGATGCTGGTGGCGATGGCCAAAGACCTTCGAGTGCTGCTCATCAAACTGGCCGACCGCACCCACAACATGCGCACCATCGATGCGGTGGCCGAGGATTGGAAGCGACGACGCACGGCGCAAGAAACCCTCGATATCTATGCACCCCTTGCCCATCGTCTCGGCATCGGCGGTATCAAACACGAACTCGAAGATCTGTCGTTCCGGGCGCTCGAACCTCGTAAGTACGCAGAGATTCAAGCGATGGTGCAGGCCCGCGCTGGTGAGCGCAATCAACAACTTGATCGAACTGTCACCGAGGTCAAAGATCGTTTGACCGAGCTCAATATCGAGGCCGAAGTTACCGGTCGCGAAAAGCATCTCTGGTCCATCTACGAGAAGATGGTTGTCAAAGGTAAAGACTTCAACGAAATTCATGACCTCATGGGTATTCGTGTGGTGGTCGAGTCGGTGAAGGATTGCTATGCGGCGTTGGGTTCTATTCACGCTGCGTACAAACCGGTGCAAGGGCGGTTCAAGGACTACATAGCAATGCCAAAGTTCAACCTGTATCAGTCGTTGCATACGACCGTGGTTGGGCCCGAAGGCAAAGCAATCGAGTGTCAGGTACGCACACGCGAAATGCATGTCCGTGCCGAGCAGGGGATTGCTGCGCATTGGTCCTACAAGGCTGGAACCATGGAGCCCGGCGTCGGCAAGGACGCAATCGATCCTGCCAACCTGGCGTGGCTCCAACGTGTCACCGAGTCAGCTACCAGCGACACCAGCGACCCCGGCGAGTTTCTGGAAACGCTCAAAGTTGATCTCGATCAAGAAGAAGTGTTTGTGTTTTCGCCAAAGGGCAAGGTAGTAACGCTCCCAGCAGGCGCCACGCCCATCGACTTTGCGTACACCATTCATACCGACATTGGTCATCGGTGCATCGGTGCC
>JANMEI010000747.1:0-4014 GCA_031376865.1 Acidimicrobiia bacterium
CAGGCCCTTCAAGCCATCCATGCAGGCGACGTAGATGTCGTCAACACCCCGATGCCAAGGCGGTGGCGAAGCTGGCAGACGGAAGCGCGGATCGATCGGGAAGCAGGGTTCGGCTTGGAGTGATGCGAGGTGGAGGCCACAATCGAAATGCAAAGCGGGTGAAGGCTTCATCAATGAACAATCCGCCGTAGAACCACGGATAGAGACGCTGGATCCAGGTCGTCATGGGAAACACCATGCACATGATCTGCATGGTGAACAACGAGACGAAGGCGAAGGCGACACCAACAACGAGAAACGCTGGAGGGGTGGCACCATGGTCGACGAGTTGTGCAAACAGTCCATGCAGCGAGAAGTACACGAACGCCACCGTGAACCCTGACGCAATAGCCTTCAAACGAACATCGTGGCCGACCGATCCTGGTGACCTGGATCCGGTTAAGGAGTGGGTGAGAAGTGGGACCAGCGCAACAGCGACGATTCCCCCCAGCACCCACAACGCAGGTGTTGGGCGATCGATAAAGGGGAGCCACGCTGCAAGGAACCCAGCGATGAGGGTTCCGGCGATGGCCGGCGCGAGAGCGGAGGCGATCGAAGTCAGACGCAGCGGAGCGTACTTCGGGAGCAACTGTCGACGTTGGGTCTGAAGCACTACTCCCCCCGCTCCGAGAAACGCATGCGCCTTGTATAGCGAATGAGCAATGAGGTGAAGAAGTGCCATCTCCCACAGGCCCAACCCGCACTGCATCAACATGAAACCCATCTGAGCGCACGTCGACCACGCAAGCGAGACCTTGATACTGATACGCGTCGTCATCACAATCGCCGCAACGACCGCAGTGATGGTTCCCACGATGACTAGCACCGTTCGTGTTTCGATCGCTCGGTCCACGACACCAGCGAAGCGCAGGAGCACGAAACCACCGAGGTTAACGATACCGGCATGCAAGAGCGCCGAGATCGGTGTCGGTGCTTCCATCACTTGAATGAGCCAGCCGTGAAACGGTAGTTGCGCACTCTTCAATAACGCTGCGATGGCGATCAGCATCACTGCGATCCTGACACCGCCTGGCAGGGCGGAACGAGACGAAACCTCGGAGACGATCCGGTCGATCCGTAAGGTATCCAGTGTGACAACGAAGGCAACGGCAGCTCCGACCATACAGAGATCAGCGCCGCGCGCCAGCAGAAACTTCTTGTGCGCAACTCCGACTGCAACTGGTCGATCGGAATAGTACGTCAACAGACCATGTAGCGCGATGCTGGTGGCTGCCCACGCCGCAAGCAGCAGAACGAAGTGATTGGTCACGACAACCAGCCCCACCATGCCAAGTGTGGTGAGGAGGCGACTGACGTAGGCTCGCTCGTGGGGATCACCAGCGAGGTAGGACTGCGAAAAGCGGACAATCACCCACGCAATAAAGCTGACCAACAACAGCATTGCAACCCCGACCGCGTCGATCCGCAGCCAATCGCTCGCCCGGTAACCGGTTATGAGCAGCGCGACGACAGCGAACCCGGCTCCCGTAACCATCAGCAACGTTGCGGCTTTGGCAAGTGCCCACGTGGCAGCAATCGATCGCGTCCGAATGCTGGCAATCGCGCAGCCGAATGCCAACATGCTTGGTACAAGCACGATGATGCTCTGCCACCACGGCAACGAGGTGGGGACTGTAACGGCGGCAATCATGGACACGGATGGGTTCCTCAGCGGTGTTGGTGATCCAAGCGTGCACGACAACAATCATTCTGTCCAATAGTGAATTCGTTCGATATAGTTCACGTAAACTGAACGATTGAAGCGAGCTACTCACCGATGTCCGACCTGAACTTCCACCATCTCCGCTACTTCTGGGCGGTGGCCAAGAACGGAAACCTGACCAGAGCCGCAGGTCAGCTTCATGTTTCACAATCAGCCCTATCGAGCCAGATCAAACTCCTGGAATCTGAGCTTGGACAGCAACTGTTCAGACGATCCGGTCGAACGCTCACGCTGACCGAGGCAGGGCAGCTGGCGTTCGCTCATGCCGAATCGATCTTTGCCACCGGCAACGAACTGGTGGCTCTGTTGCGCGACGGGCAGCGAGACGAACGCCAAGTACTTCGACTCGGCGCAGTAGCAACGGTGTCTCGCAACTTTCAGGAGAACTTCATCCGCCCCATCCTCGATCGAACCGATGTCGAGCTGATGTTGGTCTCCGGCAGCATGCCGGAATTGCTCGGTCGGCTCCGGATCCATTCACTTGATGTGATCGTCTCCAACCAACGCGTGCACTCAAGTTCCGCTGATCCGTGGCGATGTCGCCGGATAGCGCGGCAACCGGTCAGCTTGGTGGGCAGACCACTCGCATCACGATCGTTTCAGTATCCAGAGGACTTACAGCGCATGCCCGTGCTCTTGCCGGGACGCGATAACGACATTCGCGCTCGCTTCGATCTTCTGTGTGAGCAACTCGGCATTCGCTGCACAGTACGAGCTGAAGTTGATGACATGGCTCTGCTGCGACTCTTGGCCAGAGATTCCGACAGCATCGCGCTCTTGCCTTCAGTCGTGGTGCAAGACGAACTGCAAAGTGGTCGACTGGTCGAACATGCCGTGATCCCGGATCTGTATGAGAACTTTTACGCCATAACGATCCAACGCCGCTACGCACCCCCGCTGTTAGACATGTTGCTCGCGCGCTCTGAACAGGAGATTCTCCACCCACCAGTCACTGCGCCGACTACACGGGAGAGGAAGCAGAAATGAAGATCGTTGACGTCAAGACCTTTGTCGTAGGGAATCCGCCACCGAGGCAAGGTGGGCGGTACTTCATCTTCGTCAAACTCACAACGGACTCTGGAGTGAGCGGCATCGGCGAGGTGTACACGGCAACGTTCTCGCCTCATGTGGTGGCCACGATGATCGAAGACGTTGCCGAACGCCATGTCGTTGGGCAAAGCCCGTTTCATATCGAAGCGATGAGCCGCAAGATTTATGGCAGCGGGTTTGCGCTTCGCCCCGACCTCACGCTTGGCGGTATTCTGAGCGGACTCGAGATGGCGTGTTGGGACATCGTGGGGAAGGAAGTCGATAGGCCCATATACGAGCTACTCGGTGGCCGCGTACACGAAACCCTTCGCACGTACACATACCTTTACCCACCCGATGGCGCTGATGCGCATTCTGATCATCCCGTCTATTTCGACCCTGCCGTTGCAGCAGCCGTAGCCGCTAACGAGGTCGCCCGCGGGTTCACCGCCGTGAAGTTCGACCCCGCCGGACCGTATGGGGTGTTTGGCGGACGCCAGCCTTCGTTGGATGATGTGGACCGGTCCGTCGCAATGGTGAAGGCCGTGCGTGAGGCAGTTGGTACGCGCGCAGACATCCTGTTTGGAACCCATGGGCAGTTCACTGCGTCCGGCGCAATCCGAATGGCCAAGCAACTGGAGCAGTTTGATCCGCTGTGGTTTGAGGAACCGACGCCACCCGATGTTCCCGACGAAATGGCCAAGGTGGCACGAGCTACCAGCATTCCCATCGCGTCCGGCGAACGATTGACGTCAAAGTACGAGTTCCACCGATTGTTAGACGCAGGAGCCGCGTCGATTGTGCAACTCAATCTGGGCCGCTGCGGAGGGTTACTCGAAGGCAAAAAGATTGCATCGATTGCTGAAGTGTACGGTGCGCAGATCGCACCGCACCTGTATTGCGGGCCCATCGTGGGCGCAGCCAACATCCAACTCAGTACCTGCTCGCCCAACTTTCTCATTCTGGAGAGCATTGGCGACTGGAGCGGCTTCCATTCCGAATTACTCAGCACACCTATTACCTGGGAGAACGGTTATGTCATCCCTCCGACTGGGTCAGGACTTGGCGTGGAACTAAACGAGGCCATCGCGACAGCGCACTCCTACACCGGGACCGAGTTACACCTCGAGATGTCTGAAACCCCGTAGTTCGCTCTGTGTATCTGACTCACTGACATTGGGCGCCAGGACGGTCAGTACCGTCCAGGACGGCTTACGAATAAG
>JANMEI010000926.1:0-1446 GCA_031376865.1 Acidimicrobiia bacterium
CATATCAAGAACAACGACATCTTGGTGGCCACGCTTGCCGTGACGCTGGTGGGGGTGGTGGCATTGATCTCGGATTGGGGATTGCGGTTTTTGTGGTGGGGTGGCCCGCACCATCGAAACGATCGAAACGCAAACGACAACAACCCGATGGCTCCGGTGCTGATGATCATTGGTTTGGCGTTTTTGATTCTGACCCCGCTGGTCGCCCGGTTAATGCAGTTGGCGGTTTCTCGTGGCCGAGAATCCTTGGCCGATGTCACCGCAGTGTCGGTGACCCGTTACCCGCCAGGACTCATTTCGGCTCTGACCAAACTTCGAGACGACACCACCGTGGTCCATTCGGCGTCGAAGGCCACCGCGCACCTGTGGATCGAGTCACCCTTGACTGATGACCCCGGCAAAGTGGTCAACCCCAAAGAAGATCGCACCTCGCGCTATAACCGTCTGTTTATGACACACCCGCCAATCGACGAACGAATTGCGGCGCTGCAAGAGCTGTAAACGGCACGAGCTAAAAAGCGGCCGAAACGAAAAGGTCCAGTATTCAGTTCACTGGTTTGGCGAAGGCCGTCGTACACTGGTCCCCATGACGCAGGAACGATCAATCGGAACCGCTCGGGTTAAGCGTGGCTTGGCCGAAATGCTGAAGGGCGGTGTGATCATGGACGTGATGAACGTCGAGCAGGCAAAGATCGCCGAAGACGCCGGTGCCTGCGCGGTGATGGCGCTGGAACGAATCCCGTCGCGCATCCGTCGTGAAGGTGGCGTGGCGCGGTCCAGCGACCCGCAAATGATCGAAGAAATCCAGGCAGTCTGCACGATTCCTGTCATGGCCAAGGCTCGGATCGGGCATTTCGCCGAGGCGCAAATTCTGCAGGCTCTTGGTGTTGATTACATCGATGAATCCGAGGTGCTGACTCCCGCCGACGAGGCGTATCACATCGATAAATGGGCCTTCACGATCCCGTTCGTGTGCGGCGCAACCAACCTGGGGGAGGCCCTGCGGCGTATCTCCGAAGGCGCTTGCATGATCCGCTCGAAGGGTGAAGCTGGCACTGGCAACATTGTTGAAGCGGTCCGTCATATGCGATCCATCACCAGCGACATTCGCAAGATCACCCTGGCCGACGAGCCCGAACTATTTGGTTGGGCCAAGAACATTCAGGCCCCTTACGAACTGGTCAAGGAAATCGCTGAAACGGGCAAGCTGCCAGTTCCGTTGTTCTCAGCCGGTGGTATCGCCACACCAGCCGACGCAGCGTTGTGTATGCAGCTTGGCGCCGAAGCCGTGTTCGTTGGCTCGGGCATCTTCGAATCGCAGGATCCATCTCATGTCGGCAAGGCCATCGTGGAGGCCACCACCAATTACCAAGACGCCAGCATTTTGGCGAAGGTCAGCCGTGGCTTGGGTACCTTGATGCCTGGCCTCGAAATGGGCAAGCTCGA
>JANMEI010000936.1:0-1984 GCA_031376865.1 Acidimicrobiia bacterium
CTGGTAGCGACGTGACGTTCGAGCTCAGCATCGTGTAGCTGTTCAGTATCGTGTGGCTAAGAAGCCGCGCCAAGGTCGGCGCGTACCTCGTCGAATCGATCGACGTTGGCCAACGGTTTAAACCAGACAAACCACACCACCACAATCCCGATAGTGATGACCCCGCCACCAACGATGGCGGGCACCAGTCCGAATGCCGCAGCGGCAAATCCAGACTCGGCGGCTCCCAGCTCATTTGAAGCCCCGATGAAGACGCTTTCGACGGCGAGCACGCGTCCGCGCAGTGCGTCGGGAGTGGCGAGCGGAACCAATGTGGTGCGGATAAACACACTCACCATGTCGGCAGCGCTGAGGCCAAACAACGCAATCCACGAAAGTGTGAGGTTGGTCGACAGGCCGAAGATGATGGTGAAAATCCCGAAGATTCCGACTGCGATCAGCAGTACGCGACCGACGTGACGGGTGATGGGCTTCACCGCGAGTAGCAAGCCCATAGCTACTCCGCCAGCGCCAACGCCCGAACGAAGCAGGCCGACTCCCGTGCCACCTGTTTGCAGAACGTCCTCGGCGACAGCTGGCAAGAGTGCCACCGCGCCGCCAAACAGCACCGCGAACAGGTCGAGTGCGATTGCCCCGAACAACACCGGCTGGCGTCGCACCAATCGCAGACCTTCAAATGCATCCGAGAGGTGCATCTCCGTTGTCGCATCTGCGGTCTCGGCTGGACGCTGAGATGGTATAAGCACGTAGCATATAGCTGCGAGTGCAAACAACACCCCGACGACAGCAAACACGCCCCACCCGATCAGGTCGACCAAGACGCCGCCAAGTGCGGGCCCGAGAATCGAAGCGGTTTGCCAACTGATGGATCCGAGAGGCAGGGCTTTGGTCAACTCGTCGGGCGGGGTGACCGCCGGTAACAGCGCTCGTGAGGCTGGCGCCACAAAGGCACGAGCAATTCCATATAGCAACGCCGACGCGAAAAACGCTAGCCGAACAGTTCCTTGTGATCGGGTGAACAATCCCAGGGCCAGCGCAACAGCAGCTTCGCCGGCCACACAGACGGCAGCGATCGTGCGGCGATCGCGGCGATCGGCAAACGGGCCGGTGACAAACACCAACGCCATGACCGGAATGAACTCCACCAAACCCAGCCAGCCCAGATCGGACTTGGATTTTGTTGATTGATAGAGCAGGTAGCCAATCGCAACTATCTGCATGGACATTGCTGTCGATGCCAGCAGCTGAGCGCCCAATGCCAACGACACATTGCGGTGGCGGAGGACCGAGAAGTTGCTTCCTCGGGAAGCAGATGAAGAAGATGTCGACACAGAACCGGACTTTTTGTCATACCCCCTCGTCATGATGGGGACCTACAGCTTCCCTCGCTCAACGCTTCCCCCGCGACACATTTGTTGTTTGTTCCTAGACACGCCCTTTCGGGCCGTCGGAGGTTTACTATGGCTCGTTCTCAATCAGGTGCGTCACCCGACGTCGCCGCGTCGATGGTGTCGCTTTGCGTGATCGATGGGGTGGTGAGTGCTCCACCCACCCATCGCGAGGTTGGAGGGCACCCGTCGGTCGAACTTGATGTCAAGTCGCATTCCCCTGCGGGTGTTGCGGTTTCCGTCAGCGTTGTGAAGTCCGGCGACCTTCCATTGGTGATGATGGGCGACACGGTGTTGGTGGTGGGTGCTGCTCGCCGCCGGTTCTTTCGAGCGGGCGGCGCTACCGTCACCCGCACCGAAGTGGAAGCGTCAACACTGTTAGTCAATCCCGACAAACGCAAACGAACCCGCGCGCTCAAAGAAGTCCTTGATTTGCTCAAGCTTTGAGATGCAGAAAGCTCGCCTGGCTGGTGCGGGTGACCCGACGGGGAAGGGGCCCGTGAGCGTGCGAACGGGAAGGGGCTACCCGGAGGAGGCAGGACCCGCACCCAACCAGTGGAGCGATCTACTTCCCTGCATTTGCTCGAATGAGGTTG
>JANMEI010000031.1:0-3727 GCA_031376865.1 Acidimicrobiia bacterium
ACCGAACGATCCTTGACAACTGAATCCCCTGGGCCGGCGGCGGGAAACAATTTGGAACTGTGGCGTTGGGAAGAGTTCCATTTCGCAACACTGCCCATCGGGGACGTGACGGCTCGTAACCAAGGTGGTCGGATCCTCAGGTGATCTCGACCCCAGCGAGGATCAGGGGGTTTCCCCGATAGCTGCGCCACCACACAGCATGTGACAAAGGTATGGTTATGTCACATTCCCACCAGGAGATCCAGATGACCCCCACTTCACCGACCGTCGCCCCCGCCACCGGCAAACTTGGCGTACTCACGGTTGGCCTCGGCGCCGTAGCCACTACCCTCATCGCCGGGGTCGAGTTGGCCAGGAAGGGCATTGCTGCCCCCATTGGTTCGCTTACCCAGATGGGTACTATTCGGCTTGGTAAGCGCACTGATTTTCGCTCGCCCAAGGTGAAAGACTTTGTGCCGCTGACCGATTTGAACGACATTGTGTTCGGTGCCTGGGATCCGTTCCCAGACGATGCCTACGTAGCTGCCAGTCGTGCCGGAGTGTTGGAAACCAGACACCTGGAGCCAATCTCCGACGCGCTGCGCTCGGTGGTGCCAATGCAAGCAGCGTTTGACCCGTTCTACGTGAAGCGCCTTGAGGGACCAAACGTGAAACCGCTCAACAAGCGAGCCATGCTGAACGGTATCCGCGAAGACATTCACGCGTTCGCCGAAAAAGAAGGCGTAGCTCGAATGGTCATGATCTGGTGCGGATCAACCGAGATCTTCTTGGAAACGGGTCCGGCGCATCAGACCATCGAATCGTTTGAAGCGGCCATCGATGCTAACGACCCAACTATTGCACCGTCGATGTTGTATGCGTACGCAGCAATTCTCGAAGGCATCCCGTTTAGCAACGGCGCACCCAATCTCACCGTCGATATTCCGGTGTTGCGCGATCTTGCTGCTGAACGAAAAGTTCCCATCAGCGGTAAGGATTTCAAAACCGGTCAAACGCTGTTGAAGACCGTACTTGCGCCGATGTTCAAAGCACGGCAATTGGGTATTTCTGGTTGGTACTCCACCAACATCTTGGGCAACCGCGATGGCGAAGTGTTGGACGATCCAGAAAGCTTCAAGACGAAAGAAGAATCGAAGCTCGGCGTCTTGGAGCACATATTGGAGCCCGACAAGAATCCTGAGCTATTCGGCAACATTTTCCACAAGGTCAGCATTAACTATTACCCACCTCGTGGCGACAACAAAGAGGGTTGGGACAATATCGACATCGTCGGTTGGATGGGTTATCCCATGCAGTTGAAGGTCAACTTTTTGTGCCGTGACTCCATCCTGGCTGCCCCGCTTGCGCTCGACCTGGTGTTGCTGTCTGACCTGGCTTCACGCTGTGGAATGGGCGGAATTCAAGAATGGCTGAGCTTCTATTTCAAGGCGCCGCAAACAGCTCCGGGGCTCTACCCAGAACACGACTTGTTCATCCAGCTCACCAAACTCAAGAACACCTTGCGTTGGATGATGGGCGAAGATCCCATCACCCACTTGGGTCTTGAGTACTACATCGAGGAATAGCAGCGACGAGTTGCGAAGCTGATCACCGTGACTTTCGGGCAAACCCGAAAGTCACCAAGCAGTACGTGTACTGATCAGTTGTTCCATCTAGCGTTACTGACCAATACTGTCCCGGACACTTCGCTTTGTCTGCCGCCTGGTCCGCCTCTCTCACCGGACCAGAACTCACCACCTGCGACAAGCCAAGGGCACAGGGCTTAACAAATTGGGCGAGTGATTCGGCTGGAAACCCATCAAACAAGACCGAACTTTGAAAACACTGCCCGGTTTGTAGTTGTAGCGGGTTCGCCAACCTCCAGTCCACAGCACCAACTTGAGTGGTGACTGGCGGAAGAAACGTGCGCGATGGTTGGGCTTGTTGGGCAACGCCCGAACCCATCATCACGACAAATCGAAACACCAAGATGCCAATAATCCCGAATCCGGAGGCCCCTCCGGCCACAGCGACATGTTTTTTCGACTTTCCCTTTTGCCGCAGATCTACGTCGTTGATGTTTTGCGGAGCCACCGCAGTCCGAGGTGAGGCCGGATTTCCGGTCCAGTTTGCTGGCTCCTGATACCCGCCAAATTGTGGCGGCGTCCACGGATGTTGAGGCGATTGATCCACGACCTAGTTTTCGACCGAAGTGAGTGAAAGCCATTCATCGGAATTGCTGGATCAGCACTGTTCAATCGTGGTCCCCATTGTCCTTGGCGAGTGGAATGTCGGGATGAGCTTTTTCGGACGAGGCATTCAATTCCTAGATTGGCCTCGTCAGCAAGTTCGGCGCAGTCATCTCAACGACCAACGCAATCGACGGGGCGTGTTGAATAGTTTGTGTGAGGGGTCAGGATTGTCCTGAAAGGACGTGTACGTATGAAACCCACTGAGAGTGTTGTTAAGCCGTTGATTGATGATTCGGCTTTGGATCGTTTGATGGCCCAGATTGAGGAGCAGGGGCTTGAGTTACTCGGGCCTGGAGGGGTGCTTACTGATCTGACTTCACGGATTATAAACCGGGCGATGCAAGCGGAATTGACTGATCATCTTGGCTACGAGACAGGTGATCGGGCCGGCCACGGATCGGGTAACAACCGCAACGGGACAACACCAAAAACGGTGTTAACTGATGCTGGAGCGATCCCTGTTTCGGTGCCCCGTGATCGTAACGGCGAGTTCGAACCGCAGCTGGTTCCGAAGCATCAACGCCGTTTGAACGGCTTCAATGACATCATCATTTCGTTGGTGGCCCGGGGCATGTCAACACGAGACGTGCAGGCCCACATCGCAGATGCCTATCAGGTCGAGATCTCCCCAGAGCTCGTCTCGAAAATCACTGATGCGGTTATCCCGGAGCTCAGGGCGTGGCAATCACGACCCCTCGATGCTGTGTACCCGATCATGTATTTGGACGCGATCGTCGTGAAAGTCCGGGCCGATTCAGGGGTCGTGAATCGGCCGGTCTACATTGCACTCGGGATCGACACCGATGGCCGCAAACACGTACTCGGCCTGTGGATGGGCAAGGGAGACGAAGGCGCCAAATATTGGCTTGGAGTACTCACCGAAATCCGCAACCGTGGCGTGACAGATGTGTGCATTGTGTGTACTGACGGGCTGACCGGGTTCGCCGATGCCATCACGACGGTGTGGCCAAAAGCAACCGTTCAAACATGCATTGTTCATTTGATCCGGAACTCGTTGAAGTACTGCTCCTACACCGACCGCAAAACCGTCATCAAAGCGTTGAAACCGATCTACACCGCACCAACTCTCGACGCTGCCACTGATGCTATGTACACCTTTGAAAACGATTACGGAGCGAAGTACCCGGCGATCGTGGACCTATGGAAACGAAACTGGGAACGATTCATTCCGTTCCTCGAGTTCGACCCCGCAATCCGCAAAATCATTTACACCACGAACGCCATCGAATCGCTCAACTACCAACTCCGCAAAGTCACCAAAACCAAAGGACACTTCCCAACCGAAGACGCCGTCCTCAAAATCTTCTACCTCGCGATCTGCAACATCGGCCACAACCGCGGCGGCGAACTTGGCACCCACACCCAAGGCTGGGCCCAAGCACTCAACGCGTTCGCTATCGCCTTCCCAAACCGCCTCACCCCAACAAACCACTAACCCAAACAGACGATCTCACACAAAGTTATTGACAGGCTCA
>JANMEI010000055.1:0-6231 GCA_031376865.1 Acidimicrobiia bacterium
TCGAGCGCCGTGATGCTGGTTCGACGAACGGCACTAGACGAGGTGGGATTGCTCGACGAGAACATCTTTTTGTATATGGACGACGTTGATCTGTGTCACCGGATGCGACTCGGTGGGTACCGAGTGACGTACACCGGTGACGTGACCGCTACCCACTTTATGGGTTCAAGCTCAGCACGAAGCGAAACCAGCAAGGCATCGCCAGCAGCCATTCGTTCGTTGTTGTCGTGGTATCGACGCACCCACGGGCCCGTACGCGCCGTGCTGTTTCGGTTCATCGTCGCCACCGGATTTGCGGCACGGTCTGCTGGCTACGCAGCGAATGCCGCCCGAACCCCCCACTCACCCCAACGACGTGCAGCTTGGCAACGATCATCTGCACACCTCCGAAATCTCAGCATTGCCATGAAAGGGACACGATGAGCACTACCCATTTGCATGATCATGATTCAGGCACACACCAGTCTTTAACCATCGATGATCGACACGCGCACGAAGCGGAGGTGTACGACGAGATGGCGCGGGAGTTGCTTGCGACCCTCACTGACGACGAACTTCGAGCCGACCCTGACCGTATTCCGTTTCCTAATCGCGAACACAACGACTACCTCACGTTTGGTCTCAAGCAATTGGGCCAACTGAAAGGCGCTCGCATTTTGGAAGTGGGGGTTGGTGGCGGTGCGTTAGCTGCGTACCTGGCAACGCAAGGCGCCGATGTCACGGGCGTCGATGTCTCCAGTGGCATTTTGGAGTTAGCCGCAAAACGTGCCGAGGTCAGCGGGGTCAGCGATCGTGTCCGGTTGGTGCACTCGCCGATCGAGTCGTTTGACGATGCTGAGGGTTTTGACGCCATCATCGGCAACAACGTCTTGCACCACTTTGAGTTGCAAGAAGCATTGCCGCAAATTGGTTCGTTACTGAAACCTGGCGCGCCGGCCGTGTTTTGTGAACCGGTGCTATTCGTCCCTGAATCGCTTCGATCCGTTCGGTATTCAAAAGTGGTGAGCCGTTACTTTCCACCGCACACCCACACTCCCGATGAACGATCACTTGATAAGCAAACGTTGCAAGCCATTGGGCATCATTTTGCCGACGTGAACTGGACACCGTTCCATGTCACCTGCCGACTCCAGCATTTCGTCGAATTGTCTGATCGAACGTGGAACCGGTTGGAGCGATTTGACCGTTCCTTACTGAAGCGAGTCCCTGCATCACGTCACATCTGTCGGCAAATTGTGCTGACACTTCGGCGTCCACTCCCCCATCACACTCCATTTTCAAACCACAACCCACTTCCCCGTTCTACTCAATTACCGACCGACGGAGGTCTCACATGAAACTGCTCTTTACTGGATCCGGAGGAATGCTGGGCTCGGCCCTCGTGCCTGCATTTGTGGCTGCTGGCCACGAAGTAGTTGCTACCGATCTGAAGCCAACGACGAAACCCGTTTGGGGTGTTGCGGGGCCCGAGTTGCTGCCCCTCGATGTGCGCAAGCGTGACGAGGTGACCGCAGCGATTGCCCTCACCGAGCCGCAGTTGGTGTTGCACCTGGCAGCAGAAACCTCGTTAGAGATCAGCGATGCTGATCCCGATCATGCGTATCAAACCAACACGATCTCGACGAAGTACGTCGCACTCGCGTGTCGTCGGCAAGGAATACCGTTGGTGTACATATCAACTGCCGGGGTCTTCGATGGTGAGCAAGATGGTGCGTATACCGAGTTCGATCGACCGAACCCGATCAACACATACGGTGCATCCAAGTACGAAGGCGAACTGATCGTCCGGGAACTCATCGAGGAGCACTACATCGTTCGCGCCGGTTGGATGGTTGGAGGCGGTCCGAACAAGGACCACAAGTTTGTCAGCCGCATCCTCGAACAAATTCGCGCTGGCAATCAGACCTTGTTTGCCGTTGGTGACAAACACGGCACACCCACCTACACCACCGACTTTGCCACCTGCCTCCAAGGGCTGATCGAGTCTGAGCTGTATGGGCTTTATCACATGGCTTGCGAAGGCGCCGGAACTCGTTACGACGTGGCGGCTCATCTGTTGACACTGTTGGGCCGCGAGGACATCGAGTTGGTGAACGTCAACTCGGATCACTTTGCTCGCGAGTTTCCATCGCCTCGGCCCCGGTCCGAGATCATGCGAAATATGGCTCTTGATCTACAAGGCATGAACCTGATGCGCCCATGGCGCGAGGCATTGGGTGACTACGTCGCCTGCCACTACACCGATCTCCTCACCAGCGGTTCGCTCGTCGCCTAACGACGTTTCACCACCACACGCAACTACTTCACCCCACAAACACGAAGGACGGAACTTCACATGCTGCTACCACAACCAGCTCAACAAACTGGCTCCGACAGGACCGTTGCCGTAGTCATTCCGATGCCAAACGATCCTCCCTGGGACCTGTTCGATGCAATCCCTGCTCACATCCCAATCATTGTCAGCGATGACAGCGATGGAAACCTCACTCCCCCAGCACGAGACAACGTGTTCTTCTTTGATTACGCATCTCAGAAGGAGTACTGCGGTCGCCATTTCGATGCAATGCCACATAAAAGCGCGGCCAGCCGAAATGTGGGTCACTACATCGCATTCAAGGAAGGCTTCGATGTGATCATCGCATTGGACTACGACTGCGGAACACGCGACGGTTGGTTAGATGCACACCTTGACAGTTTGCAGACCGTTACCGATGCCCCTGCGGTCCAACCAGTGCTGGCTGGCGGGTGGATCAACTCGATCGAGTGCGAAGGGTTCTATGCCCGTGGATATCCATACGAACTCCGCGCCCCGGCGTTGTCGGGGGTTCGTGACACCACTGCTTCTGGCACCGTCAAGCTGAACATGGGGGTCTGGGACAACATCTTGGATTTGAACGGGGTTGACAAACTCCAGGCCGAACCACCGGCAGATCCCGGATTGCGAGGTGACGTCAACCACGTGGCCCTAGGACCGCTTCCGTTGTGCGGCATGAACACCGCTTTCATTGCCGATATCACCCCCGCCTATTTCTTCTTGCCTGATCTGTGGGTCAACGGCTGGCAGCTCTCTCGTCATGACGATATCTGGGGTGGGTACATCGTGGAAGCGTTGATGGGTTTGCGAGGCGATCTGTATACATACGGTCGGCCGGTAGTTGAGCACACCAAACAAACCAAATTGGAACGCGTCGTCGTTCTTGAGCAATGGATGCACCTCATGTCGATGGGCTTCTATCGTCTCGTTGACGACGCTGTCAGTTCCGTCGCACCGGGCGACTACACCGAGATGTTTGGATCGTTTGTCGACAAGTATCACGTTGCGTTGGATCGCTCACCCGAACCGTCGCACTACAAGGACATCTATCGAGAGTTGGGTTTGTGGATGACTCGATGGTCGGCAGCATTCCAATGAGTCCGCATCCCCTGCGCAGCAGTGGGACAGATCAACGATGAAACTCTTCAGGACCATCAACGCAGACATGCGCGAGATGGCGATGATCAAAGCGGTGCCGTACCCGTCACCGCGGTCGATTGTTGATGTGCTGATGTTGCCGGGAACGTGGGCGGTTATCAACTACCGCATCGCGTCTCGGCTGCACCAGTTGGGGCTCACACCGTTTTCGCGCTTGTTGTATTTCATGAACGTGGTGCTGTTCTCCTTTGACGTGCCCCCAACGACGCAAATCGGACCTGGAATGGTGGTGCCGCATCCAATGGGCGTTGCGATCGATCGGGCCGCGAAGCTAGGCGCCCGAAATCGGTTTCTTCGCTCCGTAGCAATCGGTGGATCGGGCGATCCAAACCGACCCGGGGCGCCAACTTCAGGCGACGACGTGTGGTTTATGGATGCATGCCATGTGTTTGGCCCAATTCATATCGGTGACCGCAGCATTCTTGGTGCAGTTTCGATGGTGACCAGCGATGTTCCGCCGGACATGTTTGTGTTTGGACAACGGAAAACCTCCGATATGAAATCACTTGTCGACCTTGGCCTACAGGATCATCACCTGCGTGATTCGTCATGGTCCCTGAAAAACACCGCACTGAAAAGCACCGGATGACAGGCCATATGCGCTGGGTCATCGACGGGTCACCACTGGGGTCAGGCCGCGGTGGTGACGAGACGTATTTGTCAACCATCTTGCAAGGAATGAGCGACACCTGCCCCCGCGAATCGCACGAGTCGATCACGGTGGTTGGTCGATACGGCTCCGTGCCGTGCGGAATCAGCGGCACCTCACACATCACAACGTCAGCCAAGAGTGGACCAACGTTCTACGCACACGCGTTTCCGACCGCGTTGGGCGCGCATCCCCACGACGCAGCTCTGTCCTTCACTCACGCGCCTGCACGCCATCATGGTCCGTTGGCGTTGGCCGTTTTGGATTTGTCGTTTGAACATCTTCCTCATGCATTTCCGCGCCACACACGGTTACGTTTGCAATCGCTGATACGTCATCAAGTGAAACGGTCGGCATCCGTCATGACCATCAGCGAGTTTTCACGTCAAGACCTTATTGACACATACGATATTGATCCGAGCCGAATCTTTGTGGTTCCCGGCGCCAGTCAAACACCACTTGTGCTGAGCCAACATGAGCATGCCCTGGTTCATGCTTGGCGGGCGTCGTTGGGTATTCGTGATCGGTATGTGCTGTATCTCGGTAACCTGCATCCCCGCAAGAACGTGATCACCGCGTTGCGAGCCTTTGCGCTACTGGCCACCGATGACCGATCACTGCAGTTTGTTATCGCCGGCGCCCGTTGGTGGGGAGACGATGAACAACTCGTGTTACGGGAGATGGGCGCAGCCGCTGCAAACGTGATTCATACCGGTCAGGTAACTACACACCAGCGAGAGGTCCTGCTGCGTGAGGCAACATGTTTGGTGTATCCATCGTTGTTCGAAGGATTCGGGTTGCCGCCACTCGAAGCGATGGTTCGTGGTGTGCCCGTCGTAGCGTCACATGCGACGGCTATGCCCGAAGTTCTCGGTGACGCCGCCGTACTTGTGGATCCGTTGGACGAACGGGCCATGGCGTCGGCGTTGGCCCAAGTAGTAGGCGACATGGTCCTGCGCGAAGAACTTGTTCGCAAAGGGCACCAACAAGCAGCACACTGGTCGGTAGATCGCGTTGGGCGAAGTGCCCGGCACGCCTTGCTGACCACTGCACAAACACTCAGAGACGAGGGACGGTGCGCATGAAATGGGCAAAACGATTCTTTATGGCAATCGGGGTGATTGCGGTGGTGGCAACCGCACTCATTGCACTGGTGGTGTCGCGTATCAACAAGGTGCCCAAGGTACCAAAGGGTTTTCGGCCGCCAACGTCGGCCCCAATCGCCAAAGCGCCAGATCCAGCAAACCCATCGGCTTCCGCGGTGCCAACCGTTGCTCCCGCTCCGGCGTTGCCGGGGTCTGACATCGTCTTCACCTCAAATCGTACGGGCAATTACGAAATTTGGGTGATGGCAGAAAACGGGACGGGCAAGAAGCAACTCACCGACGACACCACCACCGATGCGTGGTGGCCGCGACCATCAGCGGACCGTCGACTCGTGTTGTTTAATCGCAGCCCGGCCGGTGTGCATGATCGCGATGCCACCAAAGTCTCGTTGTGGATGATGAACGCGGACGGCACCAACCAAGTGTTGTTGCGGCCGCCAGGGCTTGATGGTTGGGGTCAACAAGGCCACGCCGAATGGTCGCCCGACGGCAAACAAATGGTGATGTTTGGTGGCAGTCGGTTGAACCCGCAGATCTATCTCACCGACTCGCTGGGTCAAAACCCCAAGGCACTGACGAAACGAGGGGGTACCAACATCGATCCATCGTTCTCTGCCGACGGCAAACTGATCACGTTTGTCGGTTGCCCCAAGTCCATCTGTAATCCAGAGAATTACGAGATCTATTCGATACCCACAGCAGGTGGCGATGCAACGCGCCTCACCGACGACGACCTGCGTGATCAAGATCCGTATTACTCACCCGATGGAACACAACTCGCCTGGCTCACCCAAGTGAAAGGTGGCGGGGCGACCGATCCGATAGGGGTGTGGGATGTGCGTGTCAGTGCCGCTGATGGTTCTGGAATTCGACTACTGACCGGCGATGACAACATCACGAGTCGCCCGATCTGGGCACCAGACGGAAAGACCGTGTTGGTCCACCGATTGGAAAAGGGTACCGACACCGCGTTCCACGCAGCCGAGGGCGACAACCTGCTGCGC
>JANMEI010000072.1:0-1764 GCA_031376865.1 Acidimicrobiia bacterium
TCGTCGCCGAGTTCGAGCGGCGGAATGTTGGTCGAGAAAACTACTAAGCACTCAAAGGGAATAGTGAACTTCAATCCATAGTCAAGTGTCAGGTAGTCAACCCGGCGTTCCAACGGAACAATCCAACGGTTCAGCAGTGCAGAAGGAGCGATCTGTTGGCGGCCAAAGTCGTCAACTACCAGCACTCCATTGTTGGCTTTCATTTGCAACGGCGCCATGTAGATGCCCGACAACGGATCGCGTTTGACATCCAACATTGACAACTCAAGTTCACCACCGGCAATCACCATTGGGCGTTCACATACAACCCAACGAGGATCGAGCCCCGCCGGCTGATGCGCAAGCGGGCGATGCACGATTGGATCGAACAAGACGATGATCTGCCCGTCGATCTCAACCGCGTACGGGATCGCAACTGCATCGTCAAACAAGCGGACGAGACGTTCAGCGATCGATGTCTTGCCGGTACCCGACGGGCCGTGTAACAACATTGGGCGTTGCGTGGTGAACGCCGGACCGACACGGCGCACCAAATCATCGCTCACGACCAAGTCGGAGAGCGCATGAGCAACCTGTTCCTTCTGCAAGCGGACATCAGCCTTCAGTAGCGTAACGAGATTGAAGTACCTGGGCAACGACACAGGTGCTATGCCTGCATAGGTTGTTCGGCTGGTCGCTTCGATTGCCCGGTCGCGTCCTTGCGAGGTGAGCTCGAACCGATAGTTGCTGCCCTGGAGGCCCAACACGTCGATCTGCTTCTTTTGACGAAGCGACTCAAATGCGGCGTCAATAATCTGGATGTCGAGGCCAAGGTCGCTGACCAATTGATGGGTAGACGTTTGCTCGACGGCAAAGACGCGTCGAAGCATGAGCTGCTCGACGAGAATCATGGGGATATCCAACTCAACCGGGGTTAGCGGCGGACGAAGAATATCGGGAATGGTTTCGACAGACACCTGTGCTCCTTACCCAACGTGCTTAGGCAAGTTGACTATCGGCATCGTCCGGGCGAGCCTTAAGGCTCGATTGGTGTGGCGAAAGGTGTGAGCCGAAATCTAACCGCCAATTTGGCTCATGCTGCGGGTTGGCCGAGTGAAGTGGATTTGATTAATCGAATGACCAGCCCACTTCGTACCAACTGCCCGTGCTACTTCTGCTGCGACGGCATCGTCAAGTGCAGTCCCCTTCAATCCTGAACGCAAAATCGCTCGCAGGTCGAATTCGTCGGTGGCAAACAAACACGTTTGGAACTTGCCGTCAGCGGTGACCCGCACACGATCACAGTCGCCGCAGAACGGCTCGGTCACGCTGGCGATGACACCAACGTCGCCGAGGCCGTCGTCATAGTTCCACTGCGCGCTTGGCTGGGCGCCGAGTTGGCGGGCCCGGGTAAGCGGAAACACCGCATTGATCGCAGCAATGATTTCGGCCGAGGCAACAACTTTGTCTTTGCTCCACTTGTCGTCGGCATCGAGTGGCATGAACTCGATGAAGCGAACAGCGACGTTGTTTTCGCGACCGAACCTGGCAAAATCGACAATTTCGTCGTCGTTGACGCCGCGCATCATCACGCAGTTAACTTTGACCGGGCTGAAACCGGCACGCTTTGCTGCCTCGATACCTTCGAGCACCCGCTGTAAATCGTCGCGACGGGTCATCAACAAAAACTTGTCTCGATCCATCGAGTCGCAACTGATGTTGACTCGCCGGAGCCCAGCAGCTTTCAGCTCATCGGCGAGCAGCGGCAGTGACACCCCGTTTGTT
>JANMEI010000109.1:0-5279 GCA_031376865.1 Acidimicrobiia bacterium
CGACACCCCATCGGTAAACAACACCCGCGACCCCGCCGCCAACGCAACGGTGGCAACGCCGGTCCAAAACCGCGCCTGCCCGGCCTGAACGTCAATCGCGAACGCCAGAAACGACCCAACAACTAACACTGCGCCAAGTGGACGGGTCGGCAAAACCCCCAACCCATAGGCACCGAGACCGGCACACACCACCGCAATAAAACCGGCCATACCAACACCGCCGGTATAGAACTCGAACACCGCAAGGGCCAACCCAATGGTCAACATCAAAAACACGATGCCGGGGTTGGTCATGTTGTGCAGCAGTTGCGCAAGCAACCCAAGCCGTTGGAATCGGACCGTTCGTACAGCGGCTACCTGGCGGCCATCGTCGCCATCAGTTGGATCGTTAGCCGTATCGAGTACCTGTCCGTCAATCGTGCGACCATCGAGTTGCCCGATGAAGTCAACCAGCACCGGAGCTTCGATATCGGCCAGCTCGATGCCAATCGCCTGCTTGGCGTTCAGTGGCTCGGATCCAAATGGTTCGATTTCGACATCGCTTCCAACTCCGACAAAGTCAGCCGCGCCCAGCAGATCCACCGCTCCACCTCGGGCTCGGGCACCGCTGGGACCAACCCACATGGCAACGGGAACCTGACCAGGCGCAGTAAGTGCTGCCACCAATTCTGCCGTTTCGGAATCACTCAGCAACGACCCTGGAGAATTCAGTTGCACCACGACCACCTGTGCCCCGTCGAGCTTGGCTTTTTTTAGCGAACGGGTCACAAAGTCGGCGGTGACTGGGTCAATTCGCCCAGCAACCTCAATGATGTCGACAAAGGACCCGTCCGGACGAACATCGCTCTCCACAAAGGGAGGAGCAACCGAGGTGGACGGCTGAGCCGTTGAATTGGATACCGTTGAATTGGATGCCGTTAAATTGGATGCCGTTAAATTGGATGCCGCCGAATTGGGGACCTTCGAACTGAGAACGGTCGAATTGGGGACGGTGGTCGAGTCAGCTGATGCAGGTGACGAACCAACGGACATCAGTGTTACCAACAACACCGCCACCATCGCTAAGGTTCGCCTCGCCCAGTGAAGGATCTGTTGACCTATCTCGGGGCAGGTTGAACGACCCGATCGACCGTCGGTCGAGGTCGTAGTGAGAAGGGCTGAGTTCGGAGTCGTACGCATGCGTTCCCCATTCTTTCGTGAGAGTCGCCTCCTCATCGTCGCCGGTAAGGGCGGAGTCGGCAAAACCACGGTGGCAGCTGTCACAGCATCAGTCGCTGCGCAGCATGGGCTTCGAACCCTACTGGTTTGTGTCGATACCCCTGCAGCCCCTGGTGCCCTCTTCGGGGTTTCGCCCTTGACCGATACGCCTCGAGATCTAGGCGGCGGGGTCGATGGCCGCATCATCACACCAGATCAGGCATTGATTGAGTGGCTCACCGATAAGCGACTGGGCAAGCTCGCCGACCGACTCACCAAAAACGGTGCGCTCGACATGATTGCCACCGCAATTCCAGGAATCCGCGACATCTTGCTGCTCGGGCGCATCAAGTCGATTGTCAACAGCGGCGCATACGATCTTGTGGTGCTCGACGCTCCAGCTTCCGGGCATGCCGTCACGATGCTGCATAGCGCGAGCGGGTTGAAGGATTCTGTCTCGGTTGGCGCGATTCGTCAGCAAGCTGATGAAGTCAGCGCCATGCTGAGTGACCCTGCTTTGACTCAGGTGATGTTGGTAACTCTTGCCGAACGAACACCGGTCACCGAAGCAATAGAGACAGCGTTCGCCCTCGAAGATCGTGTCGGGGTTCGACTCGGTCCCATCGTGATCAATCAAGTCTTGGAGGCCCGGAGCGAGGTGATTAGCCGCACGGGATTGACCGCTGGCACTACCGCACTGTTGGACTACCGCCTTGAACGAGAACACCATCAACTAGAGACGCTGCAGCGCCTTGATCGTGAGCTGCCACTGACTCAAATTCAGTTGCCAAGACTTGTGACCGACGACGCCCCAGCCCGTCTCACCGAGCTGTGTTCTGTGTTCTCGGATTCTTTGTGAAATGCCCAGTACACAGATGACTGATCAAGCGAATTCGTTACCCTTCACCTCGTTGTTACGCAACGCGAAAGTGATCGTCACGGCAGGAACGGGCGGTGTCGGCAAGACCACCATGGCTGCCGCAATTGGCGTTGCCCAAGCCCGCCACGGTCGACGTTGTGTGGTGATCACCATCGACCCAGCGAAGCGACTTGCCGAGGCCCTTGGCTTGGAACGGCTCACCAACGACCCCACCCGGGTAGCTGTTGATGATGTTCAGCAAGGAGGCGAATTGTGGGCAGCAATGCTCGACACCAAGGCCACTTTCGACGACGTAGTGACACGTGAGGCCACACCAGACAAAGCCGAACAGATACTGGCCAATCGCTTTTACGCGAACATCTCCGGGGCGCTGTCGGGCACCCAGGAGTACATGGCGGCAGAAAAGGTGCACCAGTTGGTAACCGGCGGGCAGTTCGATGTGGTGGTCATTGACACGCCTCCTGCGGCAAACGCGTTGGACTTTGTCACCGCTCCGCGTCGATTGGTTCGGTTCCTCGATCACAGTTTGTTTCGCCTCATCATTGCGCCCGGTCGAGGTGCGCTTCGTTTCGTTTCCGCTGCGGCACAAAAGGTTCTGAAACCCGTCACGAACGTAATCGGCGGCGCTGTCGTCGCCGATGCGATCGAGTTCTTTCAGTTGTTCGAAGGGCTTGAGCACGGTTTTCGATCACGTGCCGCTGAAGCGCTTGAAACGTTGTCGGCTGCGACGACGGCATGGGTACTCGTCACGACGAGTGACACCCAACCTCTCCAAGATGCCTTGACGTTTTCTGCTCAAATTCGAGAGGCCGGGATCTCGGTGAGCGGAGTCATCCTCAATCAATCCGAGCCGATCTTTGACGGTCTTCCGGTTGCTGTTTCGGGAAAGAGCGCATCGGTCAAAGCTCTCAATCAGGTGCTGCTCGAACATCGCTTCGTCATCGAACAAGACAGCCTTGCGACGGACGCGTTGCGTACCAACCTTGGTGACATTCCTGTTGTACGGATTCCAAAACTAGGAACCGACGTCGCTGACGGTGCGGCGCTCCTAACCCTTTCTGGCTTTTTGGACTGAAAAGTCTCGTTTGGGGCGTGCCAAACACCTGTACGCTCTCGGTCATGTCCAACGCCGCCCTCGCGCCCTCCGATGCCGGTAAAGAACGCAGCCCGCTACTTGCGTTGTTCTTCACCATTTTCATTGACCTCGTGGGGTTTTCGATCCTCATACCGGTGAATCCATTGCTCATCGATGTTGCACCGGGAGCCAAGTACCGAGTGACCCCGGCTGATTGGGACTACCAAAAGGGCTTGATCATGCTGGGGTGGCTGCTTGCGATTTACCCATTGTGCATTTTCTTTGCAGCGCCGGTCCTTGGCCAGCTGTCTGATCGTGTTGGTCGCCGACCGGTGCTGGCCATTTCACTTGCAGGGACAGCAATCGGCTACGTCATTTTTGCAGTTGGCATTTCGACCAAGTCGATTCCGTTGTTGTTTCTTGGTCGGGCCCTCGACGGAGTAACTGGAGGAAATCTCGCGGTTGCTCAAGCGTCAATTGGCGACGTCTCGACCGACGAAAACCGGGCGAAGAATTTTGGGTTGATCGGCGCGGCGTTTGGGCTTGGCTTCATTCTCGGCCCTTACATCGGTGGCAAGCTCAGTGCAGCCAACACCAGCTTCTACGGTCTATTCGACACGCCAAGTTGGTTCGGGGCAACAACACCGTTCCTCTTTGCTGCTTGCTTAGCTGCGTTCAACTCTGCATTGGTGTTTCTCCGCCTACCTGAAACATTGAAAGTGAAATCGACGGCCAAGATCAACATCGGCCAGGCCATCGGCAACGTGCAACGTGGATTTGCTTCGCCTCGACTGCGGGTACCACTCGCTACTGCGTTCTTCTGGGGCGCTGGATTTACGTTCTTCACCTCGTTCTTCGGGGTGTACCTGAAGAACAAGTTCGACTTCAATCCGGGCCAAACCGGCGATTACTTTGCAATTGTTGGTGTGTTTATTGCGATCGTGCAGGGCGGCATCGTTGGTGTTGTTGCCAAAAAGATGGCCGACTACAAAATCCTGAAGATCGCAATCTTCGGTCAAATGCTGGCGCTGGCCGCATATTTCTTGATCGACACCAAGATCCTCCTGTACGTCTTCATTCCGGTTCTGGCGCTGTTCCAAGGCCTCTGCCAGGCCAACCTTGGGTCGTTGATGTCCAGATCAGCAGAAAACGGTCAGCAAGGCGCTGCGATGGGCATTTACTCCAGTGTCAGCAGCTTGGCCCAGGTCCCAGCATCGGCACTGCTGGGCTACATCACCTCTGGGCTGACAGCTAACACGCCATTGGTTGTTGGTGCAGCACTCACGCTTGTCGCCGGAGTCGTGTTTGCGGTCCTCTTCCGCCCCACGTTCCTGAGTAATCCCGGCGAACAGCCGGGCGGTACTTCCGGCGCTACCGGCGCGCCAAGCGCAGCGCACTAACGTATCGGCCTATGCCAACCGTCTTGATCTGCAGCGATGCCCCTTGGGTTCACGATGAAATCCGTGCAGCCGCGCCTGGCGGCGATACGGTCATTCGCAGTCTCACCGCAGGACGCGCCGTGCGAGAAGTGGTTGCCACCGAGCAGCCAGACCTCGTCATTCTCGATATGCAGATCTCTGACATGGGAGCGATTGCTGTTACCTACGATATTCGGCTTGAAGCGTCCGGGGGCCGTTCGCCAGACGTTCCCGTGTTGCTGTTGTTGGATCGCAATGCCGATACCTACATGGCTAAAAAATGCGATGCCGATGGTTGGCTCATCAAACCACTCGACCCGATTCGCATTCGTAAAGCTATGCGCGCTGTCTTAAACGGCGAACGGTACGAAGATCGTCCGCAAGCTGGAGATGCGTCAACCAACTACCGTTCGACCGCCGACTCCACCGCCCGATAGCGAAGGGCATATCCGATGGAGTTCAACGCCTTTCAAGAACTCATCGATGACACCTTCGGCGAACGAGACCGCGCCAGGGGCATGCCGTCAACGGTTGCATGGCTGGCAGAAGAAGTAGGCGAACTCGCCAAAGCTGCCCGCAAAGGGACGCGCGCAGAGCAACTTCACGAACTGGGCGATGTGATTGCGTGGACTGCATCGCTTGCAAACCAGCTTGGTTTGACCTTCGACGAGGCAATCCGCACGCGACTCATCGACGAGCTGGGTTCGGG
>JANMEI010000141.1:0-2274 GCA_031376865.1 Acidimicrobiia bacterium
TCGAGGCGCTTCGAGATCACAAACAGTTGATCATCGCCGGTCTTCGGACCAACCTGACGCCTGACATCGGAGTACCCGTGCAGGTTTGCCAACATCACAGCGACTGACACACCATCTTTGTGCATACGATTCATCGCAAGACGAATGCGCTCTTGGAAGAGGGCCCGATTGGCGAGGCCGGTAACGGTGTCCAACGCGGGCAGTTGATCAACGATGTTTTCAAACTCGGTTGGTTCGAGAACATGATCGCTGACTGCGGCGATGCTTTCAACCTGGCCAGACGGGCCGACGAGCCCAACGTATACCGCTTCTTTAGCCGCTTCAGTTACTCCATCGCCAGGTGCCTCGGGCGTTGCTGACAGTTGCCAACCAGGGCTTGACCAACCTTCAACAGGAGCATCATTGTCCGGTAAATCAGTTGGGGTGTCGAACGTCCACGCAACCGGCTGACCGCGATGCTCGTCGGCTTCAGCTTGCACTGACGATTGTGCTGGCGCTGGTGTTGGCGCTTGCACTGGTGTCGGAAGCGGCGGATGACCATCGCTCGACGCCTCGGTGCCAGCGGTCCACACACCGTCAGCTAGAACGGTGGGGCGGATCTCGTTGATGTACTGCGATTGCGTTGCTGATGGCAGCGCACCGAGCGATGGACGAACCGGTGAGTCGTTCGTCGCAGGAACTGGCGGGGTTTGTGACAACGGAGCCGAAGGTTCGGTGCCATGAACGATGCGTTGATTGCGATCATCCATCACGACATAGGCGGCATTGGACTCGACAATGGTGGTGCGCTTATTCGTTTCGCCGCGGGCCCTGACATCGGCAGTGATATCGGCAAACACCACGATGTAACCGTTCACGTTTCCGGCGTCGTCGAGGCGAGGGGCTGAGGCAGCATCGAACCAGCGAAGCGAATCTTCGGTAGTACGCACACGGAACTGTTGACGCCATCCCGATTTTCTTTTGTGAGCTTGAGCAGCGGTTGAACGGAAGCCGTCTCGGTCGCTCTCTTCAATCATTTTGAGCCAACCAAGACCACTCGCTTCAGGCGTCGGTTGGCCGGTGAGCGCAGTCCAGGTTTGGTTGATCCAAGTACATCGGCCCCGATCATCGAGCGTGAACAAGACGACCGGTGATCGCTCTCCGGCAGTACGAACCGCGTCGTCGGAACCGGCAAGAAATGCATCGATCGCGTGGCGAGTCCCCGCATGTCGAGCGGTGATCATGACGCCTTCGGTCACGCCATCTTTGGCGAGCCGAGAAAAGCCAACTGTCAGCGGGAGTGATCCAGCACCACTCTGATGCGGGAAACGAAGCTCAGCTTCGCCCAGCGTGGCACCCTGTAGCACCTGGTCAAGGGCACCATCGAGCGGACCGGCATGAGCTGGGTGCACCAGGCTGCTGACTGGGTGTCCGACGATGTGCAGCGGGTCATGACCGAGCAGCGACGCGGCAGTTTGGCCGGTGTAAACGACTTGTTTTGCGGGATCTACGAGGATCGTCAGCTCTGCGGTAGAGCCGAGAAGTTCGGCTACATGCAAAGCCGAAGCAGTCAGGTTTGACGTCGTATCTGTTACTGCGGGCACAGAACCTTCTTCGGCGAAGTGGGGGAAAACCTGTAGGGACTTGCCGTGAAAAATGCTGCCCGACGATTTGCCGTGCTCTGACATCGTACGATCCACGTATGCGTATTGCGATGATCGGTCTGGGAAAAATGGGCGCCAATATGACGGAGCGCCTGCTGGGTGGCGGACACGAGGTCGTTGCGTACGACAGATCGCCCGAAGCGGTAGCTGCGTCAGTGGCGAAAGGTGCGATTGGTGCCGACTCCTTAGAGTCGATGGTGTTGTCACTAGGAGCGGTCGGCCAGCGCGTCGTGTGGATCATGGTGCCCGCCGGAGCCCCGACCCAATCGACGGTCGATTCGCTGGAATCGCTCTTGGGGGCGGGCGACATTGTCATCGATGGGGGCAACTCGAAGTACCTCGAAACACAGGTACGCGCTGAGCAACTCGCGGCGAAGGGGATCCTGATGCTCGATTCGGGCACGTCGGGTGGCATTTGGGGTTTGGAAAACGGCTACTGCTTGATGATTGGTGGACCGGGCGATGCCTACCGTCGTTGCGAGCCGATCTTCACGACGTTGGCCCCATCCACGGGCGGGCTGATCCATGTCGACGAAGCGCACGGCTCGGGCCACTTTGTGAAGATGGTTCACAACGGTATCGAGTACGCCATGATGCAGTCCTACGCCGAGGGTTTCGAGATCATCGAAAA
>JANMEI010000164.1:0-1917 GCA_031376865.1 Acidimicrobiia bacterium
ACATGGACTTCGACGAGCGGTACCGCTCCGACATGATCAAGTATGCGGCCGAGCGGTATGGCTGGGATCACGTTGCACAGATCGTGACGTTCTCCACGATCAAAGCCCGAGCCGCGGTTCGTGATGCGGCCCGTGTGCTGGGCTATCCCTACTCGGTGGGCGACAAGGTAGCCAAGGCTATGCCCCCATTGGTGATGGGCCGAGATACGCCATTGTATGCATGCTTAGAGCCCCATCCAAAGTTTGAAGACGGCTACAAAATGGCAGCCGATCTCCGCAACATGTATGCGATGGACCCTGACGTCAAAAAGGTGGTTGATGTTGCGAAAGGCCTAGAAGGGTTGCGTCGAGGCGACGGTATTCATGCGGCCGCAGTGGTGATCACTCGCGAACCCCTCACGGAGTATCTCCCCATTCAGCGCAAGCCAACAGCAGGGATGAAACCCGAAGACGCGCCAATCGTTACCCAATACGAAATGCACGGCGTTGAAGAACTTGGTTTGCTCAAGATGGACTTCTTGGGCCTTCGCAACTTGTCTGTGATTGATCGCGCCCTCGATCTCATCGAGATGACTACCGGTGAGCGCATCGACATCGATACGGTCAGTCTCGAAGACGAAAACACATATGAAATGCTTCGTCGGGGAGACTCCATCGGTGTCTTCCAACTGGAAGGTGGGCCGATGCGCTCACTCATGAGGGCGCTGGCGCCCACGAGCTTCGACGACGTTGCGGCGTTAGTTGCGCTGTATCGCCCCGGCCCGATGGCGGCCAACATGCACAACGACTACGCCGACCGCAAAAATCATCGTAAGCCTATTGAGTACTTCCATCCCGATGCCGAGGCGCTGCTGGGCGATACGCAGGGGCTCATGATTTATCAAGAGTCCATGATGCGGGTGGCACAAAAGTTTGCGGGGTACTCGCTCTCCGAAGCCGACAACCTGCGAAAGGCGGCGGGCAAGAAGATTCGTGAGGTCATGGCCAAAGAGCGCCAGAAGTTTGTCGACGGTTGCGAAGCAACTGGATACGGCTCTGCACTCGGCTCCAAGATTTTCGACATCATCGAACCGTTCGCTGACTACGCGTTCAACAAGAGCCATTCGTTCGGTTACGGATTCGTTAGCTATCAAACCGCCTGGTTGAAGGCCAACTACCCGGCCGAATATCTTGCTGCATTGCTCACGAGCGTGAAAGATGACAAAGACAAGACTGCGGTGTATCTATCTGAGTGCCGCACGATGGGTCTGTCGGTGTTGGTCCCCGATGTCAATAAATCCATCAGCGATTTTTCAGTGGATGGCACCACCATCAGGTTCGGTCTCTCGGCGGTTCGCAACGTTGGTGAAGGGCTCGTTGCGCTGATTGTTGATTGCCGCAACGACACTGGCCCGTTTGTTGATTTCTACGATTTCGTCAAACGCGTCCCGGTCCCGGTGCTCAACAAACGAAGCATCGAATCGCTTATCAAAGGTGGAGCATTTGATTCGATGGGCGAGGTTGGTAGCCATCCTCGACGAGGACTGCTCGATGTCTACGAATCGATAATCGATCGGGTGGTGGCGCGTCGACGTGAGGAAGAGGTTGGGGTCATGAGCCTGTTTGGCGAAACCGACCCGGGCACCGGCGAAGCAACGTTCGACGAAGCCCGCGTGGAGATACCCCAACACGGCTGGGACAAAATGGTTCAGCTGGGTTTCGAGAAGGAAATGCTCGGTCTGTACGTCAGCGATCATCCGTTGCTCGGTGCGTCTTCAGTGTTGAAGCGTTACACCGATTGCACCATTGCCGAACTGAAAGAACAGATGTCAGATGCACCTGTCAGTTGGAACGATCGCAACGCAGACCTTAAAACGGTGGCTGGCATCATTACCGGTCTCAGCCGCAAATACACGAAGGCCGGCGACCTCATGGGTG
>JANMEI010000169.1:0-2724 GCA_031376865.1 Acidimicrobiia bacterium
CCGCAGCAACCTGCGAACGAGGCTTCGAAGACGAACGAGCAAGCTCACAAGCACGAGCACGAAACTCGGCATCAAACATCGACGGTCTAGACATAACAGAATCTCTCTTTCAAAAGACTCCGGAATCAGGGGTGTAGTTCAGTTCCGGTGCTTTCTTGGCGGAAGAGTGGTTCGCCGTTTCCTTTGATGAGTGGGGATGTGCAGATCCGGTATTCGTCGAGGAGCCCGGCTTTAGCGAGGGCGTCGGTGAGTTGTCCGGTTCCCCAAATGAGGATGTCGCCGCCGTCGGTCTGTTTGAGTTGTTTGATGGTGTCAATGAGTGTTGCGCCGGGAATGATCACGGTTGGGTTCCATGCGGTTGTGTCGACGGGTTGGGTAGCGACGACGTACTTGGTGATGGTGTTGACGTGATCGCCGAACGGGTTTCCGCCGTAGTTCGGCCAGGCTTGTGCCATGCCGTCGTAGGTAATCCGGCCGAGGAGTAGGGCGTCGGCGGCGAGGTGCATGTTGAGGAGGTAGCCCTGGACTTCGTCGTTGGCGTATTCCATGGACCACGTGTGCGGTTCGTCGATGTAACCGTCGAGGGTGGCGTGGGTGGAGTTGATGATCTTGCGCATGACAGTTCTCCTTGGTTGTGTTTTCAAGGTTTGGTGTTTCAGGGTTTGGTTGAGGTCGTCATGAGTGTGACGAGTTGGTCGAGGGCGGCTCCCCAGCCTTCGGCGAAGCCCATGTCGGAGTGCTGCTTGTAGGCGTCTTCGTTGGCGTGCATCGCAATGGCCCGGTAGTGGGTGCCGCCATCAGGGGTGGCTTCGATCTCGATTCGTGCGGTGAACCCGAGTCCGTGACCGTCGGTTGCGTTAACTGGACGGAAGTCCTCGCCCATCACACTCGTGAATACCAACAGCCGGTTCGGTTCTACCTGGAGGTAGCAGCCAACGTTTGGGTAGAGGTCACCTTCGGGTGATTCCATTGTGGTCACGCACCGGCCTCCGGGTCGCAGATCAATATCGACCGCAGCGGTTTTCCAGGGTGCTGGTGTGAACCATTGGATCAACAGTTCCGGTTCGGTCCACGCTGCCCAGACCCGATCGGGCGGCACCGCAATGGTGCGCTCAAGCACGAGATCGAGGGCAGGGTTAGGGGTGAAGGTACTCATGATGCTCCTTGGTTATGGGTTGCAGTGATCAACAGATGGTCGAGTTGGTCGAGTCGGCGTTCCCAGTGGTTACGAAACTCCGCCAGCCATGCCGATGCGAGTTGTAACGAGCCGGGCGCAAGCTGATAAGTACGGGTTCGTCCCGTCTTGTGTGACGTCACGATCCCTCCCGCTTCCAGCACGCCCATGTGCTGCATGAACGACGGAAGCGCCATCGCGAACGGCTTCGCCAACTCACTTGCCGACGCCGGCGAAACGCTTAAACGCTCGACGACCGCCAGGCGAGTCGGGTCAGCCAACGCATGGAAGATGTCCGGCAGACCGGAACCAACCGAGAGATGCTGAGGCATGTACCTAACTATACGATCAACACATGCTTAGGTCAATACCTAACTTTAAGTTGTTCGCTTAGCGTGTCAGTCAGAGTCGACTTGTCAACGCCGCCCGGACCGTCCAAGCGAACGCTTGAACCTTTATGACAAGAAGCTGACGATCGCAAGGCTTGGTCAGTCCCGAGTTGCAGACATCCAAGCTTCGACGAGTGCAGCGACGTCCGCAGTCATGTGGTTGGTGTCGTGGTGATCGGCAAGTACGACGACACCGCGATCGGGGGCCAGCCATTTGAGGCGCCCGACGGGATCGTGAAATGTGAACGTTGACGTGTCTGCCCGCTTCTTGGCTCCGCGATGAAATACCAGCTCGACTCGATCACCGGGATGAAGCCGGAACGTGACCCTATCGTCGCCGTTGCAGCAGAAACTCGGCGCATTCCACTTCACCTGCTCGGTGATCTCGATTGGAGCGGCGAGGATGGCGTGGCGGAGTTGCTCGATCTCGGGCTTGCGGGAATGTACGAGCTCGTTGATGAAGGTGTCTACTTGCGGGGATTTAACGTTCGGCATTGGTTGCTCCGGGCGAATTGTGGCGCGCCCCGCTTCGTTGAGATGCGAACCACACGTCCCGCAACAATAGAACGAAGACAGTGCACCAGCCACCCTTGGCCGCCACGTCCTCTCAAAGTGCCGGTGAAGGCATTTTTCATAATGATCTGCGCGCATACTACTCGTCGAGCGCGGGTGTTTTGATCTTTTAGACGGGTTCGGTGATGTTGCCGTAGCGTTGTTGTGCTGCTTGGGCTGAGGTTCCAAGGAGGGTGCCGATGCGGGCCCAGCTGATTCCTTCGGTGCGGGCGGTTTCGACGGCTTCAACGATTTGTCGTTCGGTGCGTGCGCGTGCGAGTGCTGCTCGTTGGAGGAGGTATTCGGCGACGGGTCGTTCGTCGTTTTTGGTTGGTTCGTAGTCTTCGAATCGTTTGGCGAGGTCGTCGGCGTGATCGAGGATTTCTTGAATGGTTTTGGGCATGGTGGTCACGGAAGGAATTTGTCGCGGGCGGGCATTGCGTGAACGATGAACTCGATGCCATCAGCGGTCGCGACACCTATCTCGAGGAGCCGTGTTGCGGTATCGGGGCCGATGAGCATGGTGAGGTCGTCAAGTTCGAAGATTCGGATGGGGTTGCGGTAGGCGTGGAGCATGTCGTCGTCGTGGACCCCGTGTTTACGGGCACT
>JANMEI010000275.1:0-3176 GCA_031376865.1 Acidimicrobiia bacterium
ATTCACAAACGCGGCCTGCGATCCGGGAAAACGAAACGATGGTCCGTGCACATGTACCGCGGCGATTGCCCGCCCAGAGCTATCAAACACCGGGGCAGCAACCGACGACAAACCATCGGATAGTTCATCAACAACCCATGCGTAACCAGCATGACGGACCGTTGCCAATCGTTCGCGAAACAAGACGGGATCGGTCATCGACTTTGACGTCATCGCCGTCAACGGTTCGGACAGTAAGTTATCAACGGTTTCTGGAGCACCCCACGCCAACAACACCAGCCCCGACGACACCACATGCGCCTTCACTCGTTCGTTGGTCCAGTCACGCACTTGGATGTTTCCGGTTGCGTTGACCTGATCCAGGTACAACACGTCGTGCCCATCCAAGATGGAAAGCCCAGCGGACTCCTGAATCGCCCCGACTAATTCAGTCAGGTGCGGGCGAGCATGAGCCAACAACGACGGAACCGGATTGGCGTTGCTGGCTAACTCGTAGAGATACGGCCCCAATCGATAGCCACCGCCGGGTCCGGTTTGTTCAACAACACCAAGTTCAACCAGCGTGACGAGCAATCGAGACACCGTGCTTTTTGGCAGCGCTACCCGTTCTGCGATCTCTGACACTCCGGTGGTGCCGCTAGCCAGACAGCCGATAATCGAAAACGCGCGTTCGACTGACTGGACAGCAGACATAACAACATTGACATGGGTGAGTCAGCGAAGACTCAGCCAAGCCATGCCTTCCAAGTTGCTTCGTTCGCAGCAATCCACTCGGCAGCAATATCAGCTGCTGGCTTTCCGTCAATTTCAACAGCAGGCAGCAGCTTCAGTTGATCATCGTTGGTCAAGCTGAACTTCTCGATGAACGCTTGGATCTTTGCGTCCTTCGCTGCCAACTTCGCCGAAACAGCCTTGAACATTGGATCGGCCGGGTAATCGCAGGTGGCGGCTTCGTTGCTGAAGCACTTGCCATCGTTCTTCGGCAATGGAACTTGCTTCAGGTTGTACTTGCCAGCGGCGGCGGTTGGCGTCCACCAGTACATCAGCACGGGTTCCTTGGCAGAGGCTTTGCTGTCAAGTTCGGCAATCGTTGCTGCCTCGGTGCCCGAGTACTTCACTTCAAACGGCAAGTTGAGGTTCTTGATCAACACAGCATCGGCTTGGCTGTACGACGGATCGGTGGCCAGGAATCGGCCTTTGTCGCCGGTCTCAGCTGACGCAAACGCCTTCGCCACCGCAGGGTCCTTCAGGCCTTCCCATGACGACAGCATCGGATACTTTTCCAACACATAGTCAGGAACGAACCAACCGATTTGTCCAACAACACCAAGCGGGCCCGCGTTAACCACTTGCTTGTCGTCGAAGTACTTCTGCTCGTCGGGGGTCACGCCCGATGGCCACACTTCAAACACTGCATCAAGGTCACCAGCGGCAAGACCTGCGAACTGGGTGTTCTCGTCGATCTTCACGACCTCGACCTTGTTGCCAATGTGCTTCTCGATGAGTTGCTTCGCAATCTCGGTATTGATCGCCGATGCGGTCCAGGCATTTTGAGCGATGCGGATGGTTTCCTTGCCTTCGCTTGACGCCTGGTGATCTTCACCGGCAGCAGCAGCCGCGGCAGTGGTGTCGGTACCGCCTGCGGTCGTGTCGGAGCCAGTGTCAGATGCCTTACTGCCGCACGCAGCAGCGAGCAGCGACATGGCTACAAACGGGACAATAAGAACAGATCGACGCATAGGGACCCCTTGAAACGTTTCGGCCCTTCGACCGATCGACCATGCCAGTGTTCCACATCGTGGACCGGGTCTGCCTGATGGACCAATTCCGACCGGTTTGCCCCGCACGGCCGAGACCCGCGCCCCTAGTATCTCCAGCGCCATGATCGAAGTGAACAACCTCTGGAAAGTGTTCGGCCCAGGTGACCATAACCAGGCCGTGAAACTTGCTGCCACGGGTGCTGATCGCAGCACGATTCAGACCTCGTGTGGGCAGACCATCGGTGTTCGTGATGTGTCGTTCAACGTGGCGCCCGGCGAATCCTTCGTGGTGATGGGATTGTCTGGCAGCGGTAAATCCACCCTGATCCGCTGCCTGTCCGGACTGCATGACATCACTCAGGGAACCGTCACGATTGACGGTACCAACATGGTGGGCATCGCCGACGAACGGCTGCGTGAACTTCGCCGATCGAAAATGGCGATGGTGTTTCAACACTTCGGTCTGTTTCCTCACCGCAAGGTCATCGACAACATTGCCTATGGCTTAGAGGTGCAGGGGGTCAACAAAGTTGACCGCCGACGGCGTGCTGGTGAGGTGCTGTCGCTGGTGGGGCTAGATGGTTGGGCCGACCATTACCCCGATCAACTCTCGGGTGGCATGCAGCAACGCGTTGGGTTAGGACGAGCACTAGCGCTTGACCCGGAGATTTTGTTTTTCGACGAACCGTTTTCTGCGTTGGACCCACTCATCCGACACGACATGCAGGACGAATTAATGCGTCTGCAGCGAGAGCAACGACGCACCATCGTGTTCATCACTCATGATTTTGACGAGGCGCTGCGTCTGGGTGATCGTATTGCCGTGATGAAGGACGGTGTGTTTGAACAAATCGGCACACCCGAGGAAGTGGTGGCGCGACCCGCTACCGAGTACGTCACCGCATTCACTCGCAACGTGTCCATTGGGAAGGTGCTACGTGTACAAACGATCATGTCGCACGAGGTTGTTCCTTCTAATCGAGTGGTCTCCATGCATACGTCGATCGAGCAACTCATCCCGCTCTTCCTGGCAGATTCCTCGTTGGTAGCCGTGGCCGATGCCGACGGAAACGTGGTGGGTTCGATTGGACCAAAAGCAGTTGCCGAAGTGATGGCGGCACGGCAATGATGGCGGCACGGCAGTGACGCACGCTCTGGGATCAGGGTCCACAACGACCTCGGAGCGTCGGCCGCTCACCCGTCTCACAATCTCTGTGTCCGACGTTGTCTTAGTGCTGTGTGCTGCAGCGGCTGTTGGCATTGTGTATCGCTTCGGAGTGAAGGCCCCTGTTGATCGCTTCCAAGGGTGGGTCCGCAACAACCAGTTTTCCCATCCGGTATTTCGATTCGGATTCGATCCGTTTGGGCGGTCGTTGAAGTGGGCGATCCGCGGCTTCGCCACCAACCTGCAAGGAC
>JANMEI010000308.1:0-6150 GCA_031376865.1 Acidimicrobiia bacterium
GCAGGCAACCTATCCAGGACGTGAATCGCGAGTGTTGTATGCAACGCAAGGTGCAACTGATCCTCCCACCTTTACGTTGTTTGCCAACCGCACCCTGTCGCCGCAGTTTCTTCGTTTCCTGGAAAAGCGAATTCGCGAACACTTCGGCTTCGGTGCCACCCCGTTGAAGCTGCGGGTCCGCAAGCGAGGATGAGCCGTTGGAGCGGGAGGCGGCGGTGGTTATTGGTTTGTGTGGCCTCGTTCGGGGTGGGACCTGCGTTCCGTGCGATCGAAGGCATCCGACAACCCGATACAACAACAGTTCAAGGTGCGTCGCCAGCCGTTGTGCCGGTTTGGGAGGGCGAGCGTTTGCCAAGTGTCGCGTTTGTGGTCACCTGCAAACGCAGCCACCAATTGGCCGATGATCCGATTCTGTTTCCAGGTAAATCGGGTGCATCGCACCTGCATTCGTTCTACGGAAATATCACCACACAAGCAGATTCTGACCTGGAATCCATGCTGACAGGTGCCACATCGTGTGATGAGTCACTCGATAGCGCAGCGTATTGGGTTCCATCGCCTGCTCCTGAAACTATGCGTGCTTACTATGACGCAGGTTCGGCTGACCCGTCAACGGTTGTCGCATATTGGCCGGGGATGAAGGCGATCGCTGGCGATCCTCAGGTGAGTGAACCGGGGGTGAAGATCGCTGCGTTTCGTTGCGGTGAAGTGGGCGATGGACCTGACGCAACTCGGTGGTTTGCCAGTCCGCCGTCTCGCTGCAGTTCGGGACAGCCAATCGTGCGGTTCACCTTTGGGCAGTGCGAATCTGACGATGACCAGCGGCTGGCTGAGTGCGCTCCCGGCGACGCACCACGCTATGTACGCTTACGGCTGCTAATGGAGTTCAAGGGCTTTGCCCATTCGCTTGGACCCCACGCTGACTTTTGGAATACGTGGGACCAAGACCAACTTGAAAAATTAGTCGCCGTGTGCGTTCGTGGCGAACGTAAGAACAACCTTCAGATCAAACAATGCCGGTTGCCCGGCACTGGCCCCGCCATTGGTTAGCGGGTCCTGACCGTCTTACTGGTGGGTTGGATTGGCGATGTGACGGGCGCGAGAGTCTTCAATTTCGCGCCAGGCTGCGGCGGCACCTTCGTATCCGGAGGTGGTTGATTCCTTTCCGGGTTCGAGCATTTTGTACACGTCGAAGAAGTGGGTGATTTCCTCTACCAACTCTGGTGGCAGGTCCGAGATGTCTTCGACCCCGCGCCATCGGGGCTCATTGGGCGGGACGCACAGCACCTTTGCGTCGGGTCCTTTTTCGTCTTGCATCCACAGAACGCCAACCGGGCGAGCTTCAACCCAGACACCCGGGTAGGTAGGATCTTCCAGCAGCACCAGCGCATCAAGGGCGTCGCCGTCTCCGCCCAGGGTGTTGGGGATGAAGCCATAGTCGGCCGGATACACGGTGGCGGAAAACAGGCGGCGGTCCAAAAAGACGCGGCCGGTGTCGTGTTCGATTTCGTATTTGTTGCGGGAGCCACGGGGAATTTCGACAACTACGTGGATGCAACCATTTCGGGGAGTGTTCGCCATATCTCTCTAGTCTGGCCGCTCGGACGAGGCCCGCACCACCTGAAGCGCGATATTCACCCGCACGGTGGTTCAGTTGCGATCCACCTGTGTCGGGGGTCACCTCAGGTTGCAACTTTGGGTAGCATGCTGGGTATGAGTGCTTCATCGGTTTCTGGGTCCATTTCCGGTTCTATTCAGTCCTGCGCCGACATCGTTCGGCACTGGACCAAGATCAAGCCGTCGGCGACGGCGATCAAACTCGGTGATCAGAGCATCACCTGGGCTCAGCTCGATGCCGAATCAAGTCGAGTTGGGGCTGCGTTGATTGCCAGCGGTGTCGAGCCGCAACAGTCGGTTGCGTTCCTTGAGAAGAATGATCCGAGCTACTTCGAAGTCATTTACGGATGCTCGAAAGCGAACGTGGTCGATGTATCCGTCAACTGGCGGCTAGCTCCACCCGAAGTTTTGTACACGGTCAACGATGCGCAGGCCAAGATTTTGTTTGTCGGTGCCGACTTCTTTGCGGCGGTCGAGGCCATTGAATCTCAGTTGACAAGTGTGCAGACCATTGTCGCGCTCGGATCGCATCCACGATGGCCGTCATATGCCGACTGGAAGGGCGCTCATGATCCGATCGATCCGCGGGTTCCAACTGCAGCGGACGATACGGCATTTCAGTTGTACACCTCAGGAACGACGGGCCTCCCCAAGGGCGTCATGACGTCGAACACCAATCTGTTTGCGTTGCTTGGTGAAGTAACCGGTCCGTGGGGCATGGACGAGTCGTCAAAAAACATTGCCACCATGCCGCTGTTTCATATTGGCGGTTCGGGATGGGCGATGTGCGGACAGTTCGTTGGGGCAGAAACACTCTTGGTTCGCGACCCGGTTCCGGCTGCGTTACTTGATTTGATGCACAACGAAAAAGCTACGAACGCTTTCTATGTTCCTGCACTGCTGGCATTCATGGCGTTGGTGCAGTCGCAGCCCGATCAACCTGTGCGCGATTTTTCGTCGATGCGATCTGTTGTGTACGGCGCATCGCCCATTACTAACGATGTGTTGATCGCTTCGATGAACACCTTGAAGTGCCCGCACATTCAGGTGTTTGGCATGACCGAAACCACCGGTTCAGTTACCGAGTTGAAGCCAGAGGATCACGATCCAACGGGGCCACGTGCGCACTTGTTACGTTCTGCTGGCAAGCCGTACCCGTGGGTTGAGATGAAGATCGTTGACTTGGAGTCTGGCGAAGACTGTGCTGCTGAAGCGGTGGGTGAAGTGTGGACTCGTTCGTTGCAAAACATGAAGGGTTATTGGGGGAAGCCGGAAGAGACAGCGAAGACCATTACCCCCGACGGATGGTTGCGGACAGGTGATGCGGGTTATCTCGACGCTGAGGGGTATCTGTTCCTGACCGACCGTGTTAAGGACATGATCGTGTCGGGAGGCGAGAACGTGTATCCGGCCGAGGTCGAGAATGCGCTGGCCTCGCATCCTGCTGTTGCCGAAGTTGCAGTCATTGGCGTGCCATCTGACAAGTGGGGCGAAACGGTCAAGGCAGTGATCGTCAAGAAGCCTGGCATGGAATGCACCCAGGCGGAGATCATCAGCCATGCCAAATTGTTGTTGGCCGGGTTTAAGTGCCCCACCTCGGTTGACTTTATGGAGGTGTTGCCTCGCAACCCGACTGGCAAAATTTTGAAGAAAGACCTGCGCGCCCCGTACTGGGAAGGCCGCGAACGGCAAATCAACTAGGAGAGAGGTTGCCCGCAACGCTGCGGGCTATCCACCTCGTACTGACGTACCGAGGCGGATAGCCGCACCATGCAGGCAACCGAAAAGCCCGGTTCGGCCTTGATTTTTGGAGCCACCCCCATTTTTTGTCATATGCCTCGGGAATACTTTCGGGATGCAGACGAATTACTTGTCAGCTGAGCGTGTCTTCACGCGAATTTCGAACCTTCAGCACGGTTCCGCATCCCGTACTCAACTCCGCCTCAACAATGTCTCCGACGACACGATCGACCGGCGGCTCGCTTCGGGCCTTTGGGTCCACGTCGCTCCGGCCATTTTTCGGTCGGCGGCTCGACCTCCAGATTGGCGGATGTTGGCATCGGCGGCCCTTCTTGAAGCACATCGCGATGCGGTGTTCGCTGGACGCACCGCGTTAGGGTTCCTTGGTTATGACAGTGCGGTGGAAGTGCACCTTCCTGCCCAACTGTTAGTCCTTCACGAGCTGACTCACGAGGGTCCGTTGGCCGATGTTCGACAGGTCGTTGGTTGGCCTGAGACCGAACTTGTGTCGCTTCCGTTGATGGTGCCCGATGGTACTCATGCGGTCGAGCCGTTTCGTTGCACAAATGCAGCTCGGTCGCTTGTCGACATCGGTTGTTGGTCTCGTGACAAAGACTTCGACAACTTCGCCAGGCTTGCAGATGATGCGGTCAAACGTGGCCTTACCACCTACAAGGATCTGATGGACAGCGCTCTGCTCGCAAAAGAGCTTCGGCGCCGGAACGTAAACCCAGTGGTCCGATGGATCGAAACACGACTTCATCGTGTCGTTGGTATCTCTGCGCTTGAGGAGCTTGCTCGCCGAAAGTTCCGCCGCTGGGGTGTCGCTCATCTCGTTAAGTTCGAGGTACCGCACCCCGCCTTTCCACGCGAAAATAAGCGGGCAGACAGTACGTGTGACTCGACCGCGTATATTTTCGAATTCGACGGCAGAGAACACCACATGAGAGAAGCTGCCTTTCATTCCGACCGAGAACGAGACCTTCGTTCGCTTGAAGCGGGTTGGAAAACTGCCCGCCTGACTTGGGCTGACTTCACGACTTATGAGGCACAAACTCGTATGCGGGTGCGAAAATTTTGTGGGCTCGACGGCGGGGTGCTTGTTGCTTCGTAGCTCGACGAGTTGCTGCGGTTATCCACCTCGCAACGGCGTACCGAGGTGAAGCGCCCGCAGCAGTGCGGGCAACCTCTCCCCTCGGGCTTCTAGTGGGGACAGATACCGGCCAACATGGTGAACATCATGTTGGCCTGCTCATCTATCGTCGGCCACGGTAGTTCGGGCTTGGCGATGCGAAGCGATGCGATGCCGTGCACCATGGTCCAGAGCATTGCGGCCATCTGCATGGGCAATGCCAGTGCCAGGATGATGCCGCCGTCGATACCGGACTGCACCAACTCCGACAAGTGAACCAACGCCTTCATGTCGGTCCGGTTGGTCTCGAAACTGAAATCGTGCTGATTCAGATCGATCGGGTATGGAGTCATGAACAGCACTCGATACTGGCCCGGGTTCGACTGCGCGAAATTCAGGTAAGCAATGGCAATCGCATGGATGGCGTCGAGCGGATCTTCCTTGCCAGCCGAAGCCCCACGAAGGTACGCCTCGAAGCGATCGAAGCCGCGCTCGCACGCATCGTGAACCATTTCGTCTTTGTCGGCGAAATGCCGATAAATGGACGGTGCGGAGACGCCGACAATGTCGCCAACCGCTCGTATAGAAACTGAATCTGCGCTGCCCGATGCGGCCATCAGTTGATCGACCGCATCCAGGATTTCGTTTCGCAGGCCGGCACCTTCCCCCCGTCGTGAACGCGTCCGTTTCAGCTTCGTCGGCAGTTCCACGACGTTGGTGGAACTGTCCGAATCGCTGTTCGGTAGCGCTGAGGTCGGGAGGGAGGTTGACATCGGGAGTGTGTTGAAGCAGGCGGGTGCCCGTTACGACGAACTGACTGTAGCCCGTTCGCCTGAGGTTTCACCAGCACCCGTCCCGGTGTCGGTGTCCGGACCGGCATCGCTGCCGGGGAATGGTTCAAGCTCCACATGCTCGCTGAGCCCAATGCGTTGCTGGAGGCGTCGCAGTGGAGCGGGTGCCCACCAGTTTGCTTCTCCGGCAAGACGCATGAATGCGGGCACGAGTGTTGCCCGGATGACGAATGCATCCATCAGCACAGCGATGGACAGGCCGAGCCCGAACATCTTGATGAACGAGATGCCTGATGTCGCAAACGCTATGAAGATCACGGCGATCAGTAGGGCAGCGGCAGTGACGATGCGCCCGGTTTTTTCGAGGCCCATCGCAACCGCTCTCGTGTTGTCGCCGTGGCGGTCGTGTTCCTCTTTGATGCGAGACAGTAGGAACACTTCGTAGTCCATCGAGAGGCCGAACGCGATGCAGAACATCAGTACCGGCATGGTGGCGTCGATAGTGCCGGTTGCCGTGAAGTCCAATGCCCCCGAGAAGTTCCCATCTTGGAAGATGAACACCATGGCACCAAATGTGGCAGTCAGGCTGAGGATATTGAGTAACAGCGCTTTGAGCGGAACCAGGAGACCGCCGAACATGAGGAACAGCAACACGAAGGTAGTAAGTGCGATTACTCCGGCTGCAATCGGCATGCGGCTGAACAACGATGCTTTCGAATCCACGAGCTGCGCCGACGGACCTCCAATGCTGGTCTCGAATGGTGAATCTACTGCGCGCAGATCTCTGGCAAATCGTTCACCGGTTGGTGACACCGGTTCAATGGAAGGAACCACGGAAATCCAGGTGGCCGTGGTGGGGCCCGAGGGTGT
>JANMEI010000777.1:0-1434 GCA_031376865.1 Acidimicrobiia bacterium
CCAAAATGCGGCGAAAATCGGTTTCGCTTGCTGTGAGTAATGGCGTCACGGAGAACACGCCGGCGTTGTTGACGAGTACGTCGATACGACCGTGATCGGTGATCACGTTTTTCGTGACCAGAGACCATTCTTCGGCGTTGGTGACATCGAGGTGTTGATAGCTGGCGTCGCCACCCAAACGTGCAGCTGTCCGAGCACCTTCGTCATCGGCCACATCAGTGAGGACAACCGTGGCACCCTCGCTGATGAAGAGTTCTGCTTCAACTGCACCTTGGCCTTTGGCAGCGCCGGTGATCAGTGCCACTTTGCCAGCAAGTCGTCCGGAACTCATTTGGTTACCTTTGCCGATTGTTGGAGGCCAGTGCGCAGGGCCGCAACCGCATCGTCCATCATCGCCTTGGTGGACGGCCATAACGCTTCCATGCCGAACGATGCGTGAATCAAGCCAGGAAAGTTGGTATGTGTAGTTGGTATACCAGCGGCGCTCAACGCTGTCGCATATGCAGCGCCCTCATCGCGAAGTGGATCGAATTCGCAGGTGATCACATGGGCCGGAGGTAGTCCAACGAGTGATCCCAACAACGGATTGCGTCGCGGGTCAGAGGGGTCAACGGTGGGGGAGTAATGGCTTTCGAACCAATCCATTCCATCCTTGGTGAGGTAGTAGCCGCTGGCGTTGTCGCGCATACTTGGGTAGTCGCCGCGGTTGTCAACCGCTGGATACACCAGTAACTGAAAGCAAAGTGGTGACCCACCCAGATCGCGTAAGCCTTGCGCTGCCGCCGCAGTGAGATTTCCGCCTGCCGAATCACCGCCAAGTCCGATTGCGGCCGAGTCGACCCCAAGCTCCGATGCATGAGCAGCGACCCACTGAACAGCGGCGATGGTGTCGTCGTATGCGGCCGGGAATGGGTGCTCCGGGGCGAGCCGGTAGTCGATGGAAACAACAACGACATCGCCTCGGAGAGCCATCTGCGTACAGCGAGTGTGATCAGTTTCGAGGTCGCCAATCACCCAGCCGCCTCCGTGAATCCATACCAGCACCGGAAGGATGCCTGGCCGCGGTCGGTAGATTCGTATCGGTAACTCACCAGTTGGCCCCGCAATCAATTGATTTTCGATCGAGTGCAGCTCAGGCGCAGGCCCGGCCAGGCTGGCAAACAGGCGATAGGCGGTACGTACTTCCTCCGGGGTTTGCGAAGCGGTGGGTGGCCGGCTGGGGTCGTTGACAGCTGCAAGGATCGGTTCGAGCTCTGGAAGAACAGGCATGAGTCAAACGGTAGCGGGAAGTTGATCCATCAGTGGTTGACCTTTGGTTCCTCTCCGAAGCGCGAATAGATCTGTTTGTCTCAGGAACTAGCACGTGCAGCTGTCCTTCAACACTTTCGTCTACCCGATCAACGGCCAGCCGCAATGAAGTCGGAGGCTTTCGCC
>JANMEI010000334.1:0-6469 GCA_031376865.1 Acidimicrobiia bacterium
CGGCGGCATCGAGCGGGTGCAGGCCATCAACGAACGTTCGAACAAGGCTCGGATAGTATGTCTGCATATGAGTGGCCAGAAGAGCGTCAACCTCTTCGCTCGCTGCGAGGGCAAAGGGCAGCGCCGCGAACACCTCATCGTGACGATCGGTGAGCAACTGATGTTTCAACGCAAGCTCAGCGGCAAACTGCTCATCGGGTTCAATCCACTGCGCCAGATCTAACGGCCGTTGCCCAATCCGTTGGCGAAACGGTCGACCGTCAAATGGCAGATACGGGCTGGGGCCGTTGAGCACAGCAGGCGACCCTTCTGCCATCACGCCACATCCGGAATCATCAAGTCGTCAACCGCAGCAATCCGCGTCAACCAGATGTCGCGAACCGCGGTACCCGAATCTGTCCGTGCTAACAGCAACGCCATTTGCCCAAGGATCGACGACATCACGGAGAGGTCGTTCCATCCAATCGCTCGCAGGGCCCATGAACCATAAGCCTCCGCAAAAGCGGGCCATGCGGAATCGACATATCCGCGAAATGACATTGTCCAGAACAGCCACGCCACATCGCTGAGCGGGTTGCCCCAGCCACCCATCTCCCAGTCCACCAATGCCGCAATTCGAAGCCCTGACGATCCTGTATCGGAAGATGCTTCGAGTAGCACGTTATGCAGCCCCGGATCGCCGTGAAGAAACGCCACCCCTCGCTGATGCACCGGGTCGTGAATCGCTGACAGCAAGGTGTCGCGCACCTTGGGGGCAATCTCTAGCAAGGTGAGTCGGACTGCGGCGTCGGCGAGCAGCCCGGTGCGTTCATACATCTCACCGCGGATCGGATGCGGAGCCGACCCGTGAACCGACCGAAGTAAGCGTCCCATCAACGTGCCAAATGCCGCGGCTCGGTGAGAGTCGGCCAACAAATCGGGCAACAGCACCGTGCCTGGCGTGCCCGCTGACTTGATCGTCGCAAGCAGCACCCATTCGTCATCGACGTGCGAACCAACGACGGTTGGGGATCCGCAACCGAGTCCATCGAGCTTCCACAACAGCTCAATCTCGCGAGCAACATCAGCACGCTTGATAGGCAGAGTCGCGGCTTTGATCACCGTGTCGTTCACGGTAAAGACCAAATTTGAGTGACCGCCAACGGCGGCCTCAGCGGACCGAATTCGTTGACCTAGCAGTAATTCGACACGCTCGGCCAAGGATGGCGGCAACATGATCGAAGCCACTTGCCTCAGCTCCTGCTAGCTGATTCTGGCTCGGCCGGCATACACCGATCGACGAGCATGACGTTGCTGAGCGAGTTGAATCAGCCGCTCGATCAGTTCGGAGTACCCAACACCCGATGCTTCCCACATTTTTGGGTACATCGAAATGGGTGTGAAGCCAGGAATGGTGTTGATCTCGTTGACCAGCCAGCCGCGGCCATCAACCTCGTACAAAAAATCCACGCGACCCATCCCCTCGCACCGTAGCGCTCGATATGCGCGCTGAGCAATCAACGTACCTTCTGCAATTACCTCTGCAGGAAAATCCGCAGGGATCGCGAAGGTGGCGTTTCCGTTGACGTACTTATCGTCGAAGTCATAAAACTCTTTGCCGGGAAACACTTCGCCTGGCAGGGACACTTCGGGGTTTTCGTTGCCCAACACGGCAAACTCGACCTCGCGCCCGGTGATGGATTCTTCGACCACTATCGTGTCGTCGAAGTTCATTGCCGTGAGCAACGCGCTAACAAACTCGACCTCATCATGAGCTTTCGTGACACCCACTGACGAGCCCATATTCGCCGGCTTGACAAACACAGGCCAACCCAACTGCACCGCAACTTGACGAGACACCGCAGCTCGTTGCTGATCGTCGACGAGATCCCAACTTCGCCACGACAACCACTTTGCCTGCGGAATGCCAGAAGCATCAAAGATCAACTTGGCGACGGCCTTATCCATCGAGACAGATGACCCGAGCACGCCAGATCCAACGTACGGAACGCCGGCCAACTCCAACATCCCCTGCACTGTGCCATCTTCACCAAGAGGACCGTGCAAAATCGGCAGCACCACTAGATCGGTACCAGCACCGTCGGAACGCAACGCTACCGTGGCGTCGATCGATGAGCCGACGGCGCGCAGCGTGAGCGGCACCGCAGCGCCACCTAACAACGCCAACGCATCATCGCTGCGAACCCACCGACCATCTTGGGTGATCCCAACCGGAAGCACGTCGTAACGGCTTGTATCGATCGCCTGCAACACATGCACCGCTGAGATACATGACACTTCGTGCTCGGCGGATTGCCCACCGAATAGCACCACCAATTTGGTCTTGCTCATCCAGTGACCTTACCCACCAACAGGGCTCGAATACCGAGACCCATCAGGAAAAGTCCCCCAAACCCGTAGAGCAGGTACAACCGGTGCCGCATCGATTGACGATATGAATACAAAATGCCAACCGCAATGATGCCAACAAACCCATAAAACATATGGAACTGCGGAACCGCACGCTTTTCTTTACTCACCATCCAGACGCCAAGCGCAACCTGAATGAAGATTGCCACCTGGACAAACACGACATACCACCACAGAGCGCGCATCCTCAGCGCCTCGAACTTGTGAGCTCCGAGAGACCAGACACCAGCGATACCGTTACCGATGATCACCACCCAGGCCCAGGCCGTATGTACACCGAGGATGCTGGACAACACGACTCCAACCCTACTTCGTGGGCAGCTTCCCACCTGACACCGAACTAGCGAACTGCTCCTGATTCGCGCAGCTTTGCAATCTCGGTCGCCGAGTAGCCCACATCGGTCAAGACCTCGTCAGTATTGGCACCCACGTGAGGCGGTGCGGCCGGCAGTTCGGTTTGGGTTCGTGAAAAGCGCGGTGCTGGGGCCGGCTGGGTAACACCGTCCCGGGTGACAAACGTTGACCGATGCACATTGTGCGGATGGTTCGGAGCCTCGCTCATTGACAGGACCGGGGCAAAGCACACATCTGTGTGTTCCATCAGCACACACCACTCATCACGAGTTTTCAAAGCGATCACTTCAGCCATTTTCTCTTTAAGTTCAGGCCAAAGGTTTTGATCGTGTTGGCGGCCCCAGACCGCATCATCGGCTAACCCCGCAAGGCGACGCAACTCCGCATAGAACTGCGGCTCGATCGACCCTATCGACACATACTTTCCATCGCTGCACTCGTACACCTCGTAGAAAAATGCGCCAGTGTCGAGCAGGTTGGTTCCGCGTTCCGGCTTATGGATACCCATGGCGGCAAACGAATGGAACATCGTCATGAGCACTGCGGCCCCGTCGACCATCGCGGCGTCGACAACCTGACCTTTGCCCGATTTTGCTGCCTCCAATAATCCACACACCATGCCGAAGGCCAAGAACATTCCACCGCCACCAAAGTCACCCACCAGGTTCAATGGAGGCATTGGGCGCTCTCCGGCCCGCCCAATCGGCTCTAAGGCCCCGGCTAGCGAGATGTAGTTGATGTCGTGCCCAGCAGCCATTGCGTACGGGCCTTCCTGCCCCCAACCGGTCATCCGGCCGTATACCAACTTCGGGTTCCGGGCCAAGCAATCATCGGGCCCCAAGCCCAAACGTTCGGTGACCCCAGGACGAAAGCCCTCAAACAATCCGTCAGCCTGTTCGACCAGCCGCAACACTGCTTCGCGTCCCTCGGGAGACTTCATGTCAATCCCAATAGAGTGACGGCCGCGTTCAGAAATCGACAGGTTGGGACGCTCCGGTGGCGACACCGAAACTGACTGGGCCCGCTCAACGCGGATGACCTTGGCTCCCATGTCGGCAAAGAGCATTCCGGCAAAGGGACCTGGCCCGATACCTGCAAGTTCGATGATGGTGAGTCCTGAAAGTGGGCCGCTCATGCTGCCATGTTGTTGTTTCGGACCCCAATCCACCAAATCGGCCGGGGAACTGGCAGGCTAGGACCATGTCAATTGAGGTCGAGGACGCCAGTTCTGCCACGCCCAGCGGCGGGCGGAACGGTGATGCTGAGTCTCTTCCAGCATCAATCGAAGTCAGTGCGGGGACCGCATCAGGTTCGGCACCATTGGTCGTTGGGACCAGCGCGGTGGGCGACGTGTTTGTCACGATCGACATTTCCGATCTTGGGTCAGGTATTCGGGTCGACTGGACGATTCACAACCATGGCGAAAGCCCTGTCACACTCAACGAAGTACGCATACGTTTGTATGAGTTGCGGCCCGAGCGTGTGTTGGCACCGGGCTGGACAACCGCGTCAACGGTTCGCCGATGTGCGCCCGACTACGTCGTTCCTGCCGATCAAACCACCGCCCAGCGCCGCCAACGCGATCATGTAGACCTGTCGCGGGCGTCACAATCAGTAGCTGCTCACCACGTGATGGGCCACGACTCTGGTGTGATCGGGTTTCTCCACGGCAAGTCACACTTTGGCATCATCGAAGGGCCCGCTCCCCGGTCCAGTGGGCCCGGCACTGCGATCATTGCGTTGCTCGATGGCGTTGAGTTGCACCGCGGTGAGCAGATGCCGCTCGACCCCGTTTGGATTGCAGTGGGCGATCCCTCGGCACTGCTCACGGAGTTTCACGAGCATTGGGCGGTCGAGTCTGGTGCGCAACACCGAGCGCGGGTGCGCACGGGCATCGGTTGGTGGACAGGTACCGACGTGCATGGCGACGTGGGCTTGCTGGCCATCTCTGTCGATGCAGCTGCTGATTTCGGCTTGTCGCACGTTGTGCTTGGATCTGGGGCACCGGTACTTGATGACCTCGTCGCTGGCGGTTCGGGTGCCACCAGCGCGTATCGAAATGCGTCGGCACGCGCGGTCCTTGATCCGCTCGCGGCAAGAATTCGTACGCGTGGATTGCGTCCTGGGCTGCGCTGTCGACCATTTGCGATCGAGTCAGACACATCGTTTCTGCACCATTGTGTGGAACAAGCTCCGGGCAAGGCCCGCTATGTCAGCGGGTTTCCCATCGCCGATCTCACCGACGAAGTTGTCCTCGATGGTTTGACGGCCGCTTTTGCTGCTCGTCGCGCAGCCGGATGGGACGTTTTCCTCTTAGAAGACGTATGGTCCGGGGCGATTGCTGGGCGCCGCTTGGGTTCTGCTGTTGCGACTCGCGCTGAAGCACTGCATGCAGCGTTGTTGGCGATCCGGGAAGGCGCTGGTGAAGACGCTATTTTGATCGCCGATTCCGTTCCGGTTGGTGTTGCCGCGGGCATTGTCGATCGGGTGGTGACGGGTGAATTGGGTACCTCGCCGTGGGTGCATCACTCGATGGGCCATCGTCGATTGTGGTCTGCGGGGCCTTCAGCAATCGACCTCTCGATGATTTTTCCCGAGGAACGTCGAGCCATGCTCGATATGGCTGCCGCAGGGGGCGGCGCGGTGGCGCTGACCGGGCGTCCGCTCACCGATGATCTCGGCAAAGCCATGGTGTCGTATTTAATCGATATCGCATCGGCTGCAGATGTTCCAGTAACCGTCGACGATGCCGTTACCGGTCAGCGGCGCTTAACCGCCGGCCCGTTCTCGGTCGGTCCGGGTCCGAGCGAATACACCACGCAGATCTCTCAGCCAGAAATACAAGAGGCGAAGCCCCGTTAGGGATTCGCCTCTGTGTGGGATAAGGCTGGCCCAACGTGTAGTTGAGACCAGTGGCTAACGATTCAAGTCCAAGAGATTCCGCTCATGTGAGATCCTTTCGCTTGTTTACCCACCACGGTTGGTGAGTTCCTGCTGAACGGTAACCCCATAGATGAACATGCGTCCAGCCAAACATCACATGAATGGGGTACCGGCTCGTTCTGGGTTGATTTTTGGGTGTTATTGCCCTTTTGCGTAACGGCCACCGTCATCGAGCCCGGATCTCAGTTGGCAGAATGGCATATGAGTCTGATCACCTCCGTCGCCCCTGGCCGTGTCAATTTGATAGGTGACCATACCGATTACACCGGTGGGTTGGTCTTGCCGATGGCGATTCACCTGGCTACCACCATCAGTGGCACCAGAGGCGGTACCGAGGTGCGCTTGACGTCGGAAGACGAACCTGAGGTGGCTGTCGTTTCCTTGGCGGTGGCCGATCCAACCGCCATCCAACCAACCTGGGCCCGGTACATTGCCGGCGTGGTCAAGGCGCTGAGGTCCGCTGGACAAGCAACCGAAGGTTTTACTGGATCAGTGTCAACCACGGTGCCGATCGGGGCGGGTTTGTCATCGTCGGCTGCATTCGAAGTGGCGTTAGCGTTGGCGTTAGGTTTCACCGGTACGCCTCTCGAGGTTGCCAAGCTGTGCCAACGGGCCGAAAACGAAGCGACCGGAGTACCAACCGGCATCATGGATCAGTTGGCTTCAGCGGCGGGCCAAGCGGGTTGTGCGCTGTTGCTTGACTGCCATGCGCTGACCGTGACCCCAGTACATCTCCCAGCTGTTCTTGATGTGGTGGTTGTTG
>JANMEI010000347.1:0-4349 GCA_031376865.1 Acidimicrobiia bacterium
ATACGCAGAAATGTTCGCGTAGCTCGACTCCTTGGTGAAGCGCACGATGACTCGGTTCGGCGTTGGCTCGACCTCGACGCGAACATCGAGAAACGGGATAGCAGACTCGACCCATACTTCTCGCCCTTCACACACGATGTAGGCGGCACCTAATGAGGTCTCGGCGATCTTGGCAGTTCTGACGGCCGGGTTGGTTGGGGGCGTATTCGACGGATTGAGGGCAGGCGCAACCGTCGGGAGGGCCGGCACCGTTGGCACGGTTGGCACTGATGGAACTGAAGGCACCGTCGGAACTGAAGGCAGCGTCGGAACGGCGGGGACAGTTGGGACTGGCGGGACAGAGGGTATTGGCGGAATTGACGGAATTGGCGGAATTGACGGAATCGGCGGCACCGTTGGAACCTCTCCCAACGTGGGCACCGATGGAAACGTTGGCACTGGCGGAATCGCAGGAACCGTGGGGAACGATGCGGTCGCTACTGAAGTTGGGACCGTGACTGACGATTTCGGAACTGTGCGCGACACCGTTGTCGCTGTGCGCGTTTTGGGTTGAGTCGAGGAATTCTTGGTTGAACGGAGAGTTGTGGTGCGAGCAATGGTGGTGCGAGCCACCGCAGTTGGCTTGGCAGCATCGATCTGCTGAGCCATGGTTGTTGCAACGACACTTTTGGCAACGACACTTTTTGCAACGGCAGTGCGCACAGTTGCCGGTGGACCGCTGCTGACCACCGCCAACGTGGAAGTGGTCGCTAAGCGCGCTGTCGATGTTGCCGTCAACGTCACACTTGGCAGCACAACAGTTATTGATGGCACTGCGGTTGACTGCACGGTGCTGAATGCGCTCGGATCTTGCACCACAGGAGACGCCGACACATTTCGTTGAACGGCTCCAACTGCCGCCCAGCCGATAGACGTGGCGGTGATTGCTCCCACAACCCACGTGGTGCCGAGCACGACTCGCCGGGTAATCCGTCGCTGCATCGATACATATTGCCTTACGAACCGTCGATATGTGGCACTCACGACTTCTTCCCCAATGGCAGCGCTACGGTAGGGAAATGGCTGACATCGTGATCGTGGAGGATGACCGTCGCATACGTGACTCCTTGTCCGCCGCGCTGCGAGCGAAAGGTCACGAAGTACGGGCCTTTGATTGTGGATTTGACGGGCTCAACGCAATCGTGGCAAAACCACCGGCGGTGGCAGTGCTGGACCTCGGACTTCCCGATATCGACGGTCGAGATTTGGTTGCAGAATTGCGCAAGGTCAGCAGTGTTCCAGTAATCGTCGCGACTGCACGCGACGATGAACGCGAGATGGTACGCCTGCTTACTATTGGAGCTGATGACTATGTAGTCAAACCATACGGCGCTGACCAATTGAACGCCCGAATCATTGCTGTGCTGCGCCGGGTTGCCCCGGAAGGGGCGATGACCATCGAGTGCGGCGCGTTGCTCATGGATCCGCGTCGACGCACAGCAACATTGGAGTCGAAACCACTGGATCTGACTCCCAAGGAATACGACCTCCTGTTGTATTTGGCCAGCCATGCCGACGAAGTCGTGAGCAAAGCCGAGTTGCTCGCCGAAGTGTGGCGTCAGCCATGGGGTGGGAGCGACAAAACAGTTGATGTACATATTTCTTGGTTGCGACGCAAGCTTGGCGAAACAGCTGCCGCACCGAAGTACATTCAAGCGGTGCGCGGTGTCGGGCTTCGTTACTGCAGTCAGCCTGCTGCGTAAGCGTTTGGCTTCATGCGTCGCCAACTTGCATTGTTGTCCCTCGCGGTAACGTCGTTGGTGATCATTGCGTTGGTGATCCCGCTCGGGTTGGCAATTCGGTCGCTGCCACGTGACCGCGCATTGTCCGAGGCAGTACTGACCGGAAGGACACTTGGTCAATCGATTGCGGCAATCCGTACCTCCGAGCAATTGGAATCGGTGCTTGCGCAGGCAGCAGCATCGGGTGACCCGGTGACGGTCTGGATGCCCGATGGGAACCTTTTCGGTGACGACGCTCCGCGCTCGCCCGCTGTCGAAGTTGCGTTCTCTGGCCAGCCCATCAATGCACGCACCGAAAACGGAACCGAGGTGCTGACCCCCGTTGTGTTGCGAGATGGAATTGCAGTGGTTCGAGTGCTCGTTCCTGACAGCGTTGCCACCCGAGGTGTGGGCCGCGCCTGGACACTGCTCGGCATTTTGAGTCTCGTGATGTTGGGCATTGCCCTGCTGGTGTCTGATCGACTGGCTCGTTCCATTGTTCGCCCGGTGCGTTTGTTGGCCGATACCACCCGTGCGTTGTCGAGCGGAGACTTGGCTGCACGAGTGACGCCAGCGGGCCCGCCCGAAGTGGCCGAGGTTGGATACCGATTGAATGGTCTGGCCGGTCGAATTGGCGAACTGTTGGTCACCGAACGCGAGGCGGTTGCAGATTTGTCGCATCGATTGCGAACTCCGATCACAGCTTTGCGGCTTGACGCTGAACGCCTGCAGAATCCGGTCGAAGCAGAACGATTGCTCGGCGATGTCGAAGCTCTTTCGCGAGCGCTCGATGAAGTGATCCGAACCGCACGTCAACCCACCGAACATGCCGCAACAAGTTGCGATGCGCTCGCCATTATTCGAGATCGGATTGAGTTCTGGTCGGTACTGGCTGAGGATCAAGAACGAGAGGTGCAGATCAGCATCCCGACCGGGTCGGCGTGGGTAGGTTTGGCCGGGGACGAGCTGGCAGCCTCCGTAGATGTGTTGATCGAAAATGTATTTGCGCATACGGATACCGGAATTGGTTGGGCTGTGCAAGTGGTGACCGAGCGACGATGGCTCACGTTAGAAATTAAAGACAACGGTGCCGGGATCGCTGTCGATACTGCTGCGGTTCGGGGGCACAGCGGTGCCGGATCGACCGGGCTCGGAACATCGATCGCGGCGACGACCGCACAGCGATGCGGCGGCTCGTTCACCCTGCTGCGGTCCGAGTCGGGGGGCACTCGGACGCAGCTGAGGGTGCCAGTGATCAGCCCAATTGGTTGACCAAAGGCGACCTACGGCATCCGCGGCGTGCGCGGAACCCGTGGAGTACGTGGAGTTCGTGGCGTGCGTGGAGGCGAGATGTCCGGAACGGAAATCACCGGAACGGAAATCACCGGAACAGAAATCACCGGAACAGAGATATCAGGAATCGAAATCACCGGAATGGAAATCTGAGGAAGGTTGGCGATAGCTGCGGCTATCTCTTCAGGAGTCATCGATCGAGTGGTGCACACGCCGTTGGTGCACGTGGTGATGGTTCCAGTCGAGCCACTGATGTTGATCGAAGTGCTGGTGCTGGTCGTAGACGAACTTGAGCTGCTACTCGAGGAGCTTGAGGAGGAAAGGTTCGTCGAGGACTGCGTGGAGCTGCTCGACGAAACGGAGCTACTCGCTGCGGAGGCAACTCCGACCGAGAGCATGCCAACAAGTGGAGTGGTGACAAGCGCCAAGATAAGTGCACGGCGGAGGGGGGACGTGGGATTCACGGTTGTTTCCTTTCGTGCTGAGTGGTCCGTCCAGCCAGCGAACACGAGTGAAACAGACTGAACTTTAAGATGACGCTAAGGCCCAATAACTATTCTGTGACTGACTTCTCGTGCGACGGTACAAGGTTGCTCGTAGAATCATTTTTGTCACACCCCCTCCGTACGATGACGATGTAGACACCATGATCCTTCTCACCGCAGATGAATACCTGGCAACAGGCAACGATCGGCCACGTCCTACCGAACTCATTAACGGAGAAGTAATGGTGAATTCGCCGACGCTTCGCCACCAACGTCTCGCTGCTCGAATTCGTTTTCTGATCTCCCTTTGGTGTGAAGCCGAACCTGGCCGCGGCGAATCGCCAGATACCGTGGGCGCAAAACTCGATAACGGCAACGTCTTCGCCGCCGACGTCATTTGGTTGGCATCCTCACATAGTCCCACTGGCGATCTTGCCACCCTCCCTGGACCACCAGACCTTGCAGTCGAGGTCCGTTCGGCATCCACTTGGAGATTTGATATCGGCACGAAGAAAGACTCGTACGAGCGAGCCGGTCTTCCAGAATTGTGGCTCGTCGACTCTGCTGCACATACCATTCTTGTATTCCGTCGAAGTTCGCTGAGCGTCGCACTTTTCGATGTGGCCCTGGAAGTCTGCGCTGGCGAAATTCTCACTTCGCCGTTGCTCCCGGGATTCGCCCTCGACGTGGCCGCATTGTTCACGTTTGCAGATCGATCCTGATTTGGACCAGTGCCGTCAGGAACGTTCGGCGTTTCTGGTGAGTTACGACCGCAGCGACTCGGGTATCCAATCGCCGTGCGCAATCATCA
>JANMEI010000354.1:0-1254 GCA_031376865.1 Acidimicrobiia bacterium
ACGGCACTGGGCATGACCGAGACCATGCGACGGGAAGGCCACACTGCCCTGGTCCACACCGCGGCGGCTTCGAACCTTGGGCAGATGTTGAACAAGATCTGCCTTGCCGACGGCATCGAGTTGGTCAATGTCGTGCGCAAGCCTGAGCAAACCGAACTCCTTCGATCGATCGGAGCGACACACGTGGTGGACTCCAGCTCACCAACGTTCATGGCGGAACTCATCCGTGCACTTACGGCTACGAACGCCACTATTGCATTCGACGCGATTGGTGGAGGCAAGCTTGGTGGGCAAATCCTCACCGGCATGGAAGCCGCCGCGAACGCCAATGCCACCGAGTACAGCCGTTACGGCTCCTCGACCTTCAAGCAGTTGTATATCTACGGAGGGCTCGACCGCAGCCCGACCGAACTGAACCGATCGTTCGGCTTCTCGTGGTCGGTCGGCGGCTGGTTGCTGACGCCGTTCCTGATGAAGATCGGCGCCGAGCAAGGCGCCGCGCTCCGCCAGCGTGTGGCGAACGAAATCACGACCACGTTCGCAAGCCACTACAGCAAGGTGATCTCCCTGGCTGAGGTGCTCGACCTCGACACTGCGAGATCCTATGCGCGCATGCAAACCGGCGAGAAGTATCTCATCAACCCCCAGCTCTAACAGGGTGCTGAAAATCCCGTCCACAGCGAATGAGTGAGGAACGTGAGCAGCCGGAATGCTCTCGGTTTGCGCTGCAGGCAGGATTTTTCAGCACCCTGCTAACCGCCCGCCAGCAGATGCGAGGGGCTAGGAGATCTTGGGTCCGTCGGCTCCGACGAAGCTGACGCGCAATTCTCGCTTGAGCACTTTGCCGGTCGCGTTGCGCGGGAGCGCTTCAACAATAGCGATGTCGTTCGGCACCTTGAACTTCGCCAGACGACTGACGCAGTGTTCCACGACGGTGGCCCGATCGATCGTGGTGCCCGGCTTCAGCGCGAGAACGGCGAGGCCTACCTCGCCCCATTTCTCGCTGGGGACGCCGATGATCGCCGCCTCGGCGACCTGAGGCAGTTGGTAAAGCACATTCTCGATCTCCGCCGGATACACGTTCTCACCGCCGGAGATGTACATGTCCTTCCACCGATCGACGATGTAGACGAAACCTTCGTCATCGGTGCGGGCGGCGTCACCGGTCTTCAACCACCGACCTTCGAAGCTCGCCGCCGTGGCGTCGGGACGATTCCAATACCCAGGCGTGATGTTCGGACCGGCTACCCAGAG
>JANMEI010000358.1:0-5928 GCA_031376865.1 Acidimicrobiia bacterium
AAACCGGGCGGCACGTTGATCCCCAAACACGACGTGATCTACGCCGCGTTATCGGCCCAACCGGAGCGCTTGGAGGGAACATGGTCAAACTGGTCGGACAACCCGTTTGGCTTTGATCTGTCACCTGCGCTTCGGGTGCAGTTCGCCCAATTGTTTGGCGTAGCCCCGCGGGCTGAAGAGTTGCTGAGCTCCGCACAGCAGGTTGCCAACATTGAGTACGGGGTTGACAAATCTGTGGAAATTCGTGCGGCTTGGACCGCTACTGCCCTGTCGACCGGCGAGGTGTGGGGCCTGAGTAGTTGGTTCGAAGGTGTGTTGCTACCGGGTGTAGATGGAGTCGATGGAAGTAACGATGTTCGTATCGGATGCGGGCCCGATCGTAAGCCCTCAGTGTATTCCGGAACCTTTCTTGGTTTCACCGAACCGCTAGTTGTATCCGAAGGCGACCATATTGATGTTCGGCTCAACGCGATGTTGCGGGGTAGTGGCTATGTGTGGAGTTGGTCTGCTGCGCTCATGGTTGACGGTCAGGTGGTCGATCGTCGGGTTGGCACCACCATGGACGCGATGCCTATTACGCCTCGAACCCTCGGCGAGTTGCGCGAAGAGCGTGTTATTCCTGCCAGCGATAGCCTTCGTGTTGATGCTCGCACGTTGGCCTTGTTGGCAGAAGGTTTGTCCGTTGGTGCGGTGACGGATGCGTTGATGTCCGAGTTTCCTGGTCGATTCGTGACGGTGCGGCGGCGAAGGAAGTGGTCGTGAAGCTGGCCATTGGGTATCAGCCCCCTGGGCGCGTTTGAGATTTGTATGTACCTTTACGGATTGCATGGGTTTGTGCTGCAGTCGCCGTTTGTTTTTTCGGCGGACGAACTAGACCCTGCAACCGCTGCAGCGCATGGGGGTCAATTGGTGGCATTGGAACTGGTTGATCGCGTGCCAGAACCTGCGACGGCCACGTTATTGCTTGAGTCGCAGTTTGCCGATGGAACGTTGGCGCGGTTCTCTCGATGCGAGGACGCGTCTCATCTGCTCGAGTTTGACGGTTATCGGTTCCACATAGCTGTCGGGCTGCACCATGTTCACATCGAAGTGAGCGCAACTGAGGACTTGTTTTGGCTTCGAGTGTTAACCGAAGGGTGGTTAATGGCGGCGCTTGTTCATCTTCGAGGTGATTATGCGTTGCATGCCAGTTCCGTTTTGCTGGGCGGGGTGCTTGTTGGATTTGTGGGAAGTTCCGGCATGGGTAAGTCAACCTGCGCTGCGCAGTTGTGTTCGATTGGAGCGCAATTGTTCGGGGACGACATTCTGGCTGTCGATCCTAATGGGACCCACGCGATTGCGTTTCGCGGAAGTCCATCGTTGCGTTTGCGTTCAGCGTCGGACCCAGTAGTGCTTGCGGTCGAAGTCGAATCGCAGATGGTGGGGGACCGCCGGACCGTGCGCGTTTCGCGAGTGGTGCCAGCTCAAAGCGGTATTGGTGTGTTGCTGATCCCCGATGTGTCTGCGGCTGCCCCGGGCCTTGTCGTGCGGTGGACCACGCCAACCGAAGCAATGACAGAGCTACGTCGTCATCCACGCATATTCACCTGGGTCGACCGCTCATGGATTGCTACGGAGTTTGCGCATCTGGCGAGAATCGTCGACATGGTGAAAGTTGGGATCCTGCACATCCCTCTAGGGCCGGTTGACCCACGGCAGCTGGCTTCGGTGGTTGGCTGCGCAGTGGAGGGCGCTGCATGAGTTCCGGAACTGACGTGTTGCCATCGTTGTCCAATGTTTGGCTGATGACGTCCAACAATCCGCAGTTGGTGGCAACGGTAGGCGCGCGTATCGATGCCACTCCAGAGTTGGCGTTGTCTCAGCTAGAACCAACTTCACTGGTCGCCACAGCCGACCTTCCCGGGCAACCGTCGAAGCCGTTCTTCTCATCGACGTCAGGCCGGCGTGCGTGGTTTGCCGAGGGTCAGCCCGCCAATGACCAGGTGACTTCGCAGATGGTTGACGCCTGCTTTGATGACCCGGCGGGCCTTCGGAGTTTTCCTGGTGACTTCGGATTTGTGGCTGTGGATGCCAACGAAGAAATCCGGGTAGTGCGGTCTTGTGCAGGGTTGGTGCCGTGGTTGGTCCGACACGATCGCACCGGCACAGTAATAAGTACGCGTAACGCCTGGTTTGCTCGGCTGCTTCCTGAGGCACCAGCCCAAGATCTCCTTGCGCATCTAGCGCTCACTGATGGTGTCACGCTGGTCGACCGTCGGACCCCATGGATTGGAGTAACGGCGGTGCGGTGTGGGCACGTATTGGTCTGCCCTCGGGGTGGCTCGGCCAGAGAGGTTCGCTACTGGAACCCGATGGACAACGTGCCGCGGTTTCCGGTGGGCACCCGCAAAGTTGAGCAAGCTGCTCGTGACCTGCGAGCAGCGCTAATTGAATCGCTCGATCATGGGCTGAGCACCGATGATGTGAACTTGCTGGGCCTCAGTGGTGGGGTTGATTCCAGTTGCTTGGGGGCGCTGATTACTCAGGAAGTGAAGCGGCCAGTGATGGCATTTACCTTTTTCGACGCGTCATCACCTGAGGACCCGCGATCGCTTTCCAATGTGCGGTTTGCTGCGATGGCTTCGGAGTTCACCAAACCAACCCATACCTGGACGTCAACCTTTGGTCATTCGTCGTTGATGAACCTGGCTGGAGGCAGCCTTCGTCTGGGTGTTCCGATCGGGCATCCAACCTTGCTGGCCCTTCCGGCGATGGCTGCTGTTCGACGCATCGAAACGTTTGTTGGCGGTGAGCTTGCTGACGACCTGTTCGCTGGGCCTCATGTGTGGCGTTACGACTGGTTGTGCTCATTGGGCCTGGTGGGTTTGATTCGCTCGTTACGAACCCCGGCGCGTCCCATTAATGGTCGGGGGCTGATCCGTCTTTGGGGCGCCACGCAGGCAAAGCGGCTGCTGCGGCGTAGCCCGTCACGTTGGCACGCCGCTCCATTGGCCGACATTTTTCGGGCCGATCTGCGAGCGGAATACGACGATTGGTTGCGTCGGGGTGAGCCAAGTGACGAGATGCATCGCGAACCCTATAGGTACATACAGTCATCGCTTGATGCGGATGGGTGGCTGTTACAGAACTGGGAGCTATGTAGTGAGTTAGGAATCAGGCGAGTGATTCCCTTTGTGACTCGCACGATGATTGAACTGGCTTGTTCGGTGCATCCGTCGGACCATGCGTTCCCGATCAAGCGACTACTCAGGCTTGGGTTGCGAGATGACGTTCCAGAGGCCAACCTGATGCGGACCGACAAGGGGCCTACCTGGTCGGAGGACTTTTTCGACGAGACCGAGGTTTCACCAGTGGTTCATTGTGTTCTGGCCGACCGCACGATCGAGCAGTTGGAGCAGCAAAAAGGCCAGCTCCGGTTGGAGACTGGCCTTGCCTATTCGTTACAACTGTTGAGTGTCTCGCTGGAAGCGGTGACGACGAAGTGAAGGTCACCAACCAGCCGGATCGCCTGACGCCGGATCAGGAACCCTTGCCGTCGTTTTTGCCGAGACCCTGATCGGTGCCCTTGCCAACCGTGCCCTGGGTGAGGCTGGCTACGTTCCCCAGATCTTCGATGTGCGGTGTTGCGTACTGCTTCTTCATGTTGACCCCCGTCTGGCAAGCAGAAAAGTTGCTTGCTCTAGCAATATATAAGGGCGGCTTAAGGTTTGCACGCGGCTTCTTCACTTTTCGTGACATTTCCGACCACCTCAGGGGTTGTGAACCCTAAGAGTTGATGAAAGACCACTGTTATCGGCATTCACCCATGGTGGTTGTCGTTTGAGTGCCGTAGTCTGTCCACCGGCAGTCCCAGACTGTGTGATTCCATACCCCCGGAAATAACTGAAAAACGGCAAGGAGGGGTGAAGTTGCATTCAGCTATTCGGTCGGTTTTGCGGCGTCCCCTCCCTGATTTTGCGCACGGTACGTTTCCGCTCCTCAAGGTGGTTTTTGACCTCACTGCTTGGGCAGTGGCGCTTCTCATCTCTGCGGCGGTCCGGTTTTCATTGGCCGATCTTGCGTTCGATTGGGGCCCGGTGTTTCGCACGATGGCGGTGGCTGTCGGTTTGCAGGGCCTGGTGGGGTTTGCCACCGGGTTGTATCGAGGTGCTCGTCGCTACGGTTCGTTTGAAGAGCTGGCTGACTTGGCCCGGGTGGCGTTCTGTGTTGGTTCGGTCACCACCCTGGTGGAGTGGGGCTTTAGCCCACGGATGCCGATTTCGGCGCTGCTCGTTGGTGCGTCGATGGCGCTGCTGGGGATGACCAGCGTTCGGTACGGATGGCGCACCGTGTTGGAAATTCGCCGCCGTCCCGATCCCAACGAGGCCACGCGGTTGCTCATTTTTGGTGCGGGCGAACGTGGTGCCAACATCGTCACCGAGCTGATGACCTCGCGTGGTGCTTATCTGCCGGTGGCCATGATCGACGACGATCCCTCGAAGCGGAACTTCCAGGTGAAGGGCGTCCGGGTGATGGGTGATCGGGAGCGGATCCAAATGTTAGCCCGTGAATATCGTGCCGATGCGCTCCTGGTGGCAATCTCTGAGGTCAGCCCCGAGTTGGTTGCCGAGGTGCGGGCCGAGGCCGAGTCGTGTGTGCCGCCCTTGAAGGTAAAGGTGCTCGCCCCGCTCAATGGATTGTTCTCTGGCGGCGATGCCATCAAGGACCTTACCGAAGAAGACCTATTGGGCCGACGACGCATCGTGACGGACGTGCCGCAGATCGCGAAGTACATCACCGGTAAGAAGGTGTTGGTCACTGGCGCTGGCGGGTCAATCGGGAGCGAGCTGTGCCGGCAACTCAGTCGGTTTAAGCCAAGCGAACTGATCATGTTGGATCGCGACGAGTCGGCGTTGCATGGGGTGCAACTGTCTATCGAAGGGCAAGCGCTGTTGGATTCGCCCAACCTGGTGTTGGCTGACCTTCGCGATCGCACCCGGATCCGTTCGGTGTTTAAAGAACATGCGCCCGATGTGGTGTTTCATGCGGCGGCCTTGAAGCATTTGCCGCTCCTGGAAGCTAACCCGGGCGAGGCCGTGCAAAGCAATGTGTGGGGCACCCAGACGGTGCTCGAGGCTGCGATGGACAGCGGTGTGTCAACCTTTGTCAATATCTCAACCGATAAGGCAGCGGACCCATCAAGTGTGCTGGGTTACTCCAAGCGAATCGCCGAGCGACTCACCGCTCACGCAGCTTCGCATGCAGTCACCGGAACGTATGTGAGCGTACGGTTTGGCAACGTGCTTGGCAGCCGTGGAAGTGTGCTCAGCACGTTCCGCGCCCAGGTCGAAAAGGGCGAAGCGATCACGGTGACTGACCCCGATGTCACCCGGTTCTTCATGCTGATTGCCGAAGCGGTTGAGCTGGTGATCCAGGCGGGCGCTATTGGCCGCCCGGGTGAAGTGTTGGTGCTGGATATGGGTAAGCCGATCCGCATTGCGGACGTGGCCCGTTCGATGGTGGAACGCAGCCGCAAGAACATCCCGATCAAGTTCACCGGTTTGCGTCCTGCGGAGAAGTTGCACGAAGTATTGCTGGGCCCCAACGAGATCGACGAGCGTCCGTTCCATCATCTGGTGACGCAGACGTTGGTGCCACCGCTTGCCCCGTCTGAGGTTGAAGATCTCGATCCTGAAGCTGATCCCATTGAAGTTATTGCCAAGCTGAGTGCTTTGTGTCAGTTGCAGTAGTCAACCCGAGTGTGTTGTTTGTGTGTACTGCCAACATCTGCCGGTCCCCGATGGCCGAAGTGATGTTTCGACGACGCACCGACGATATGCGTTACGCCTGTTCGGTGAGCTCGGCGGGGTTTTTGCGAGCCAATCAGTCAGCGGCCGAACTAGCGATTCGGGCAATGGCCGATCGGGGGATCGACCTTGCCGATCACCG
>JANMEI010000369.1:0-6346 GCA_031376865.1 Acidimicrobiia bacterium
CAAAGTCACGACCGCAGCCGCTCGAGCCACCCCGTCCCTGTCCACGAACCGAGTCTGCCACTCAGCTTTCAGAACGACACAGGGAATGCGCTAACCGGTAGCGTCACTTCCCGGCGTTCCGGGGCAGGGTGCTGAAATCGAGAAGACGACTTCAGTCGATGGTTTGGGTTGCGGTGGTCGCTTCCCAATGCTTCAATTCTTCCTCGATGAAGTGAGTGACGAGGTCTCGGAACATTCGTTCAATTGCGTCAGCATTTAGCCCTTCCTCAGTTGCCCATGCTCGCCGTTGGGTCAGCATGGCTTCGAATCGTTCGGGTGCAGCGACAGTTGTTGCGCTTGATTTGAACTTCGATGCTGCTTTAACGTACCCAAATCGTTGACCGATGAGCGCTACGACTTGCCGGTCGAGTCGATCGATTTCGGCCCGGATTTCGGTCATGTCTCTGCACGCTTCAGGAGTATTCATCATTCAACTCAAAATGAGTGCGACCGACTGAAGAGGGATGGTCTGGTGGATTGTTTGATCTCGTACGGGGCAACGTTGACTGTTTCCTTTCAGAGGGTCACCAGTTTTGGGACCACGCACCCTGGCGACTACTCGTTGAAGAGGCTGGGGGCTGTTTCACAAAGAAGTCCAGCAGCGAATTTCACGGGGGTGGGCTGTTTTCCAACGCACAACTTCACGCGGACTTACTGAGCGCAATCGGGTATCCCAATCCTCGATAACTCTCTTGTAGACGCCCGGCGAATGTCTCCTCCGCCTGCTGAAGATATGCCGGTCAAGGTCCATCCGAAGTGATGTGCGCGCTTAGTAATGCGGTCTCGCCAGTTAGGTGGCGACCACCCGCCTAACGGTGTTGGGGGCGAGGGTGGTCCGAGGAAATTGATCGAGTCTCTAAGTTGGGGTGTCCGTGATCGGTGTGGCGGTGGCGTCGGTGATTCCTGGGGCTGCAAGACGAGGTAGCCGTGCCGCGAATTTTCACGTAGGTCATGATCCTCGTATTCCACGGCGGTCCCTCGACCACGATCTGTTGTGGGGAGAATTGCGATCCGGGAAGAGCCGGTACAGCCGTTCGAACCAACGCTGCATCGCCTCGTGCGTGGTTCGGTACCGCCGAGCGGGGACGTCGACCAGTTCGCTCACGCCACGTCGGTTTCCGCTCGATCGAGACGAGGTTTTGCGTTTGGTGTGAACGAAAAGGTGGGTTGGCGTGAGCGAAGCTAATTGTTTACCGAGGTGGCGTTGAGACGGTGATGCCTATCGAGTTCGCTGCTTTCGCCAAACCTGAGTCACCGGTTACCAGGACAACATCGGAGTCGGCGACCGCTGATACGGCAGCAAGGTGCACGGCGTCGCCGACACCGCAACAGGACAAAAAGCCCTGCAAAACGTAAACCCAGTGTGACTCGAACCGGGCGTGACGGGCTGGTGCATCCAAGAGTCGATTGATGGAAGAACTAGATCGTCGAAAGCTCGCCGACCAGTTTTCGAGAAAGATTCTGGTCAACGGACGTCATGCCGCCAGCGAGATCAGTTCAAGGTGTTCCACGAATGCGTGTCACCTGCCACGACCCTCCCGGCCTACCGTTGTATTCGTCGGGGAGTCGTAGTTCGGGTCCGCCGACTTGAAGTCCGAGTGGGGCGGCTCGGTGCGTGGGTTGTTCCCAAGCTTCTTGGCGTCCGAGGGCGGTGAGGTCGAGGTAGTGGTAGCCGTTGTGGAATTCTTCGATACCTCTGCCAAACGTGGAGTAGGTATGGAATACGTCGTCATCGACACGGAGGAACGTACTGATGCCAGGTAATTCTGAACCGTTCATGTCTTCGGTCCACGATCCGCCTGTCCATGGTGTTCCAACGACTGCGAGTTCTGCTTCGGTGCGGAAGTGAAGCATTACTGGGGCGACACGATTATCGAGCGTTGTGTGGAAGTCGTAGTTGAAGTCGCTTCCCATCGATGAGTACCACGGAAACGTCCAACCCATTCGTTTGCGAAACGCTTCAAGTTTGTCGGACGGCGCGCGCGACACCGCAACGAGTGTCGTGTTTCGTACGTGGAGTTGGCGGATGTTGCCGATGCCGTCAGCGGCTGATGAACAGCTTGGGCATGGTTGGTTCCAGTCCGGCCCAAACATGAAGTGGTGCATCACTAACTGCTTTCGGCCTTCGAACAGTTCGAGCAAACTGGCCGGGCCGTTCGGCCCGTTGAAGGTGTACGGCTTTTTGATGTGGACCATTGGGAGTCGTCGACGTTCGGCATTGAGTCGGTCTCGGGCGAGCGTCAGTTCTTTCTCTTTGGCGAGCAACTCACGCCGCGCCACGAACCATTCCTCGCGCGACACGACGTCGGGCAGGTTGTCCATTGTCGTCATTTCGTTTTCGCTTTCTTGCCGTTCCCGGTTGGTGCGGTTTGGCGTTGGATTGTCTCGGCGATGCGTTTGATTCGTTGGAGTCGTAAGTCCCATGCGGCACCCACGTTTGCGAGCTGCGCAATCGCTCGCGCCAGTTGAACCTTGTCGACGCGGAACTGCTTTTCGCGACCGGCCGAGGTGGCCTTCACGAGCCCTACCCGGTCAAGCACGGTGAGGTGCTTGGCGACTGCTTGGCGGGTGACGGGCAGCTGTGCACTCAAACTGGTAGCTGTTCCGGTTCCGTCGCTGAGCAGCAAGTCAAGCATGCGACGCCTTGTCGGGTCACCAATCGCAGACCAAAGATCGTCGTCAATTTTTACGCTCATCAGTGCGCCCTGATCCTGGCAGCGTAGGGCGGCAAGCGTGGTAGGAAGAAGTCCCACCCGGTGAGGTGCGACGCTCGCTCAGAAGCAACTTTGGCCGTGTCCCAACCACGCTCACGGAAGCCTCGTTCGGTCAGTCGAAGCAGAGTCCCGTCTCCTTCCGGTTTGAGTTCGATCGTTACGAGATATGAGTTGTCGGCAGCCGCTGAAGTTCCGTCGGGGTGGGTCCACCGAAACGAGAACCGCCGGTTCGCTATCGCCTCGACAACAGTGAACTGTTCCCAAAGGATGCTGCTATCGCGTTGGGTGAAACCAATCCGACCAGCCTCGCCCGGCACCAGCGAGAAATCTGCTTCATCTGGCCACCATTGGCGCACATGGACGGGATTACTCACCACGTCGAACACCACCTCAGGTGTTGCGTCGATGTAGATCTCTCGCTCAATCGTTCCGTATTCCATCCGCTACACCTTTCGCAACCATCGGTTGCACTTACGGTATCGAAGAACGCTCGAATGTGCAACCATTCGTTGCGCATAGTCGTTTGCGCTGGATAGTCTGGCGCGATGAGTTCTGTTTTGGAAGCGATCGTGTTCGATGCGCAAGACCTCGCTCGGGTAACCCACTTCTGGGCGGCCGTACTCCAGCGTGAAGTGATCGAGGACTCTCGTGGCACGCTGCTTCCCGGCACCGATACCCAAGCTGGAGTCCGTTTCTCACCAGGCACTATGAACACCCGTGACGGGCGGCGGTTGCATCTTCACCTCACCAGCACCAGCCTCGACGACCAAAACCACACAGTGGCCACAGCACTACGTCTGGGAGCCAGACATATCGATGTCGGACAACTTCCCGACGAAGGACACATCGTGCTCACCGACCCCGACGGCAACGAGTTCTGCGTGATCAAGCCGAACAGCACCTTCCTCGCCGGTTGTGGCTTCCTCGGCGAGGTTGCATGCGACGGCACACGCCAGGTCGGCTTGTTCTGGTCCGCTGCGTTGGGTTGGCCGCTCGTCTGGGACCACAACGACGAAACCGCTATTCAATCTCCGTTCGGTGGCACGAAGATCGCGTGGGGCGGTCCACCAGTCGCTCCAAAATACGGTCGAAACCACCAACGATTCCAACTCATTTGCGTTGGCCACGACACAGAGACAGAAATCAACCGGCTAATTGCTCTAGGCGCGACACTGATCAGCAGCGCCGCAAACGGCGACACCGAACTCGTTGACCCTGACGGGAACGAGTTCTACCTCACACGACCCCAGTAGCAATCATACAAAGTCACCCTGCTGCAGATTTACCGGTGAAGGCAGGACACAATACTAAGTGTCAATAGCATTGGCATCGAGGTCCGCCACCGATCGCTTCGCACAATGCCGGCGGTCCTGGGCAGCGCAACTATCGTCCGTGTCAGGGGCAGAATATGTGGATGCAGTTCGTCCTCGTTCATAGCCCGCTCGTTGGGCCGAGTACCTGGCGTCTGGTGGCTGAGTTGCTTCGAACTTCGGGTTCCGTGGTCAAGTTACCCGATCTTCGGAGCGGCGCGGCGCTTGGTGATGTGCAGATCATGGTTGATGTTGCTGTGGCTGCTGCGCGTGGCTTAGAACCTTTGACCATCGTTGGTCATAGTGGGGCGGGCTTCTTGCTTCCACTCATTGCTGCGGAACTTGGGTCGGATTGTCAGTTGTGTTTCGTGGACGCTGGAGTGCCCGAAGCGGAAGGGGAATCAACGCCGAGCCGGGATTTCCTTGAACATCTTCGGGACATGGCTATTGATGGTGTCTTGCCGAAGTGGTCGACCTGGTGGGGGCCCGACGTGTTGGAATCATTGATTCCCGATGTCCAACGTCGCCGTGAAGTGGAACTGGAACTTCCGAACGTTTCGCTTTCGTTGTACGAGCGATTTGTTCGCATACCGCCTAACTGGCGGGCGCGACGATGCTCGTTCGTCTTGCTGAGCGAGGGATATCACAACGATGCGACTCTCGCGGAGTCCTTGGGTTGGCCCGTGGTCACCCAGCTCGGTGGTCACCTCGATCTTGTGAACACTCCACAAAACATCGCTGAAGCAATTCTCAGTCTTGCTTCCCCGTGATCATCAGATGGCCGAAGGTGTCACCTATTCCGGAAGAAGCGGGTTACTCCAGAGGGCAGCAGACACTTCATTGACACCAAGACCGGTGATGCGCGTTTTCCTGGGACCCGGGACGTGGCGACTTCAAACGCACTTTTGCTCAGTCGCCGAATCTCATCCGTAGCCCCGTTTCTCAGGCCCAGATGGGAGGCGTGAGAAAACGGACCAGAGCGCACGTTAAGGAATCTGGGCTGCGAATTGCCCGCCAGACGCGACACAGGCCGTTGGCACTCCGAAAGTGTGCCCTTGAGCCGGTGTGTTACGGGGCAGTGTCGGGTCGCCGATCAGCGCTGCACTATGGCCGTTATCGCGCAGGACGGCTGCGCGCGTCATCGGGCGCCGCCCGCGCTGGATCGCGCCGGAAATGTGCGGTTGATATGACGCAGGCGCCGAGTGGCGTGTGCGGTCTGCGATCATTGTGAGGTGGATGCGTCCGCCCGTCGAGACCTCGCCATCCTTGCGGCCAGGAGCGTCGCCGCCCGGCACGGCATCAATGCCGTGTATCCGTCGATCATCAAGGACTCGAACAACACCATCGTTGACCTAGGAGCGGCGAATCTCGTGGCCAAGGTGGCCACAAGCACCCTTCCCGGCCGGGTGATCGACACCGAGTTCGCTGTCCTGTCGCATCTGCACAACAAGGACGCGCCAACGGGCCGCCTCTCGGACCGAATCGAACACGGACCACACGACGAGCTCGGCTGCCGCCTGTTCTTTCTCGATCGACTCGAGATCATCGACGCGCCGCTCACCGCCGCACAGGTACTGGACACCGTGCGAGCGACCCATCTTGCCCTCGCCGATCTCGATCTCGCCGTGCCCGACTTCGACCAAAACCTCACCGCCGCAACAGCACTGTTCGACGACCCGACCCGCACCGCGACGGTTCCATCGGGCGAGCGCGACTTCTGCCTATCGGTCGGTCGTCGTCTGCGTCAGCAGCTCGACGCGCTCGCGTGGCAGAAGCTTGTGTTGCATGGCGATCCTTGGGTCGGTGGGAACCTGGTCCACACGACCAGCGGGCCCCGCCTCGTGGACTTCGAGGCCGTCTGTCGTGGCCCGTTCGAATGGGACCTGTCCTCGTTCGACGGCGACGGGATCGGCGCCGCGGATAAGGACTTGCTCGCCGTCTGCAAGGCCCTTCGTAGCTTCACCGTCGCGGCGTGGTGTTGGGCGCAACCCGGCCGCGCCCCAGAGGTCGACGAGGCAGCGCACTGGCACCTCCACGTTCTCCATGCGACCTTCGACACCTGAGTGCCAACGCGGCCCGGGCTGCACAGATCCCAAGCGCCAAGACACAACCAGAGACGTCAACGGACCGCACTACTACAGCCCATATGCCGGTGATGTTGTCAAGGGGTTTCGTACATGTCGTCGATTTTGTTGGCGGCGGTGAAGTATTGGTCGGCGACGGTGCGGTCGGCGATGCGGGCGTAGACGAGGGTCATTCGCATGGATTTGTGGCCGAGCATGG